>PTKQ01000038.1 GCA_002937815.1 Alphaproteobacteria bacterium MarineAlpha6_Bin2
AATAAAGCATTAAGTTCTTTATACATATAAAAAGAACCACAAATTAAAATTCTTCCAGGATTTTCTTCCATTAAAATTTTACTTAATGCTTTTTTTATACAGCCTGATGGTTCTACATTAAATTCATTCAAACTAGCTATTTCATATAGTTTTTTATTTGAATAATAAGGGGAAGAACCTTGAATAGGGACGGTTATTAATTTTTTTGTTATATTTTTAAAATTATTTAAAAATTCCTTTGGATTTTTTGAATTAAGCATGCCAAATATTAAATAAAGATCTTTATACTTCCAACTTCTTAATGTTTTTGATAAAGCATTACTAGCACTTTTGTTATGTCCACCATCGAACCATAATTCCCATTTTTTATTAATTGAACCCATAGGTATATTTAATTTTTTTATTTGTATTTTTTGTAAACGGCCTTGCCAATAAACTTTTTTTATTCCATTTTTAATTAAATTATTCTTTGAATTTAATTTTTTAATTAACTTTATAGTTTTAATAGCTATACCAGCATTAAGTATTTGATGATTACCTTTTAAATTTGGTAATGGAAAAATTTCTTTATTACTGTTTTTAAGATTGCTTGAGAAAACTATTTTGTTCAAAAAAGTATCTTTTTTTATTGACCAATCGTCATTATAAATGAATGTCTTTGATTTAAACTTATTTGCAGTTTTTTTTATAATATTTTTTGCTTCTAAAAATTGTGAACCTAAAACAACAAGAGAATTTTTTTTAATAATACCAGATTTTTCCAGAGCGATTTGTTTTAAACTATTTCCAAGAAAATTTGTGTGATCAATAGATATTTCATTTATAATTATAACTATTGGTTTTTTTATAACATTGGTTGCATCTAATCTTCCACCTAATCCTGTTTCTAAAATAGTAAAATCTGCCGGATTTTCTTTAAATGCAACAAATGCAGCAGCTGTGGTCATTTCAAAAAATGTTATAGGAAAATTGTTATTTTTTTTATCACATAGTTTTAAGATTTTTTCTAAGTATTCACTGGAAATATTTTTTCCATTTAGATTAATTCTTTCATTGAAATTTATTAAATGTGGAGAGGAATATGTATTAACACTATAATTTCCGGATTTTAAAAATGCTTTTAAAAATGCTAATACAGAACCTTTACCATTTGTACCAGCAATATGAATTACATTCTTTATTTTATTTTGAGGGTTATTTAATTTTGATAAAAGATTTAAAATTCTATCTAGAGAAAGATCAATTTTTTTTGGATGGAGTTGCTCTAATCTTTTTTCTAAACTTATTTCTATTTTATTTAAATTATCATATTCTTCTTTAACAAATGCATTTAGTAATTGATTTGACATTTAAAAATTATTTTGACTTTTTTTTAATAAAAATTTTAAGATTTTTGCCAACTTTTTTTTTAAATCTTTTCGATGCACCACCATATCAACCATGCCATGCTCTAGAAGATAATCCGAAGTTTGAAAATTTTCAGGAATTGTTTCTTTAATCGTTTGTTCAATTACTCTCCTACCAGCAAAACCAATAGTTGCATCTTTTTCAGCAATTAATATATCTCCTAGCATTGCAAAAGATGCACATACCCCACCTGTTGTAGGATCAGTTAAAACTACAATATAAGGAATTTTATTATCTTTAACTTTTTTTATTGCAGCAACAGTTCTTGGCATTTGCATAAGAGACAAAATTCCCTCTTGCATCCTGGCCCCTCCAGATGAAGGTATTATTATTAATGGTAAATTCTTTTTTAAAGAAAGTTCAGAACCTTTTACAATAGAATCTCCAACACTTACTCCCATTGATCCGCCCATAAAATTAAAATCAAAAACTATAGCAAGAACAGAAATATTTTCTATTTTACCTTCTGCTATAATTACAGCATCATTTTCTTTTGTTCTTTTTTGTGCTTCTTTTAATCTATCTTTATATTTTCTTTTATCTTTGAAAGATAGGGGATCATTATTATTGCTTGGAACTTTAATTTTTTCATATTTTCCTTCATCAAAAAGAAATTTTACTCTCATACTTGACGATAACCTGATATGTGTTCCACATTGATCACAAACCCCTAAAGATTTTTCATAATCTTTATAGTAAATCATTGTTCCACATTGGCATTTAAGCCATAAGTTTTTTGGAATATCCCTTTTTTTAACTAAGGATTGAAGTTTTGGTTTAATATAATTTGTTAGCCAATTCATATTATATCTATAATACAGATGATAGTTGTTTTACATAGTTTAAAACATTATCAACTAATTTTTTTTTATTATATTTTTTTTTTTCAGCTTCTTCCACTTTTTTAATAATTGAAGATCCAACAACAACTGCATCAGCTCTTTTGGATAATTCTTTTACATCATTTTTATTTTTTATACCAAATCCAACTGCTATTGGCAATTTAGTCATTTTTTTTAAATTTTTTATTTGGTTTCCCAGTTTTTGATTTGATTTATAGTTTGCCCCTGTAATTCCTGTTATTGAGATATAATAGATAAATCCAGAGGCATGTTTAATTATTTTTTTAAATCTAATATTATTTGTTGTAGGGGTCGCTAATTTTATAAAATGAACTTTATTTTTAATCATTGGTAAACACAATTCATTATCCTCTTCTGGAGGCAGATCAACAATTATTACTCCATTTATATTATTTTTCTTAACGTTATTAATAAAATTATTTATTCCAAATCTATGTACTGGATTGTAATAACCCATTAATATTAAAGGTGTATTATAATTTTTTTTTCTAAATCTTTTAACAAGTTCAAATGTTTTTTTTAAATTCATTTTATTTTTGATTGCTCTACCATTAGCTCTTTGAATAATAGGGCCATCAGCCATTGGATCAGAAAATGGCATTCCAAGCTCTATAATATCAACACCACATTCAGGGAGTTTTTCTAGAATTTGAAAGGATGTATTAAAATCTGGATCTCCTGCAGTTATAAAAGATATTAAACCGCATTTTTTTTTTGTTTTTAATTCATTGAATTTGTTTTTTAATATGTCTTTATATGGCATTAAATTTAGATATTAATTTTTAATTTTTTTGCAACTGTAAAAATATCTTTATCACCACGACCACACATATTCATAATAACGATATTATCTTTAGGCATTTTTGAAGCCTTTTTAATTAAGTATGCGAGTGCATGAGATGGTTCTAAAGCTGGTATAATGCCTTCAATTCTTGAACTGAATTTAAAAGCTTCAAGAGCCTCTTTATCCGTAACACTTACATACTTTACACGTTTAGTGTCTTTAAGCCACGCATGCTCTGGGCCAACACCAGGATAATCTAAGCCAGCAGATATTGAATGCGGTTCTGTAATTTGTCCATCTTTATCTTGCAATATATAAGTTTTACTTCCATGTAGAACACCTAAATGACCCTTAGCAATCGATGCTGCGTGTTTTTTATTAAGTCCTTCTCCTGCAGCTTCAACGCCAATCATTTTAACATTTATATCGTTTAAAAAAGGGTAAAAAAGACCCATCGCATTAGATCCTCCCCCAATGCATGCTATTAATAAATTTGGAAGTTTACCTTCTTTTTTTTTTATTTGCTCTTTAGCCTCATGACCAATTACGGACTGAAAATCTCTCACCATTTCGGGGTAAGGATGTGGCCCAGCCACACTTCCAATAATATAAAAAGTATCATTAACATTTGTCACCCAGTCTCTAAGAGCTTCATTCATTGCATCTTTGAGAGTTTTTGAACCGCTCTTTACTTTTTCAACATCAGCCCCTAGAAGTCTCATTCTAAAAACATTTGGCTTTTGTCTTTCATAATCAATTTCACCCATATAAATAGTGCATGGAAAATTAAATAAAGCACACACTGTAGCAGTTGCAACTCCATGCTGACCAGCACCTGTTTCCGCTATTATTCTTTTTTTCTCCATTGTTTTGGCAAGAAGTATTTGCCCAAGAGTATTATTAATTTTATGTGCTCCTGTATGGTTCAATTCGTCTCTTTTAAAATAAATTTTAGGACCTTTTAATTTTTTTGATAAATTTTCGGCAAAATATAAAGGCGAAGGCCTTCCAACATAATCTTTAAGATATTTTTTAAATTCATTAATAAATGATTTTTTTTTTTTAATCTTTTTATATGCTTTTTCAACTTCTAAAATTAAGGGCACAAGTGTTTCAGCAACAAATCTTCCACCATATTTACCAAAACGGCCATTAATATCTGGGCCTGATTTATATGTATTTCTTTTCATAATTATAATTTAGCTGCTAATTTTAAAAATTTACTTATTTTTTTTATATTTTTTTTCCCAGGGGACTGTTCTATACTTGATGAAACATCAACAAATTTAATATTTGAAGTTTTTATAGCTTTTTCTAAATTATGAATATTCAATGCTCCCGATAAAATTAACGAATTTTTATTTTTTATATTTTTTAATAATTTCCAATTTAATTCCATAGTTTTTTTTTTAAAATTTAATTTTTTTTTTGTTACTATTTTTGTATCAATTAAAATATAATCACATATCTTTCTAAAAATATTTATTTTTTTAATATCATTTTTATTTAGAACTTTTAGAGCTTTAATAATTTTAATTTTTGTAATTTTTTTTATTTCTTTTAAAAAACCCGGTGTTTCATCTCCGTGAAATTGAAGATAATCTAATTTAACATTTTCTATAATTTTTTTTATCTTTGGTAATTTCATATTTGCACAAACACCTACTCTTTGTATTTTTTTTTCAGCATATATTGACAGTTTTTTTGCAGTTTTTATATTAATGTATCTTGGTGATTTATTATAAAACATAAGACCTATCATTTCTGCATTTCCTTTAACAGATGCATTTATTTGATTAATTGTTTTTAAACCACATATTTTTACTTTAAGTGTCATTACTTTTTTTTAAATATTGTTTTATTTCTTCGTTAATTGATTTAAGTGTTTTTTTAGGGTTTTTAGATTTGGTTATTGGTCTACCCATTATAATATAAGTAGCTCCTTTTTTAATAGCGGTTAATGGATCCATAGATCTTTTGTGTTCATCTTTTTTAACTCTTTTTGGTCTTATTCCCGGAACAAATATTTCTATATTTTTTTTTTTCGCAATATCATTTAAAATTTCAAGATCTTTTGGTGCTAAGATTAATCCGTGAACATTATTTTTTAATGCAATATTTATTAATTTTTTTATTTCATTT
>PTKQ01000039.1 GCA_002937815.1 Alphaproteobacteria bacterium MarineAlpha6_Bin2
TTTTAATAACTTCGTAGTATAGCGTATAATAATATTTAATAATAATTTAATAATAAATATTTAAATTATAAGATATAGGCGTATAATCGGGTGATAGGGATCTATGTTTAAATTGAAATTTATTGTATCTTCTATAATTGTTGTTTTTCTTTCGAGTTGTGGTTTTTTAGATAGAGAAAAAGAAGTTGATATCTCAACAGACTTAGAAGCAATTCCACAAGAAGAAATAGCTCAAGAACCATCAATATTAATTGATGATGACGAGATGATGCCGGAGGATATTACTACTTTTTCTGATGATGGCACAATGTCTAGAGAAGAACAAATCACAGCAGAACCAAGCGGTACTTTTGTAGGCCAAAAAATACCACCGTTAAGGGAAGATTTTGATTCGGTAACAGAAGCATTTCTAATACATAGAGATTCATATGAAGAAATTAAAAATAGAGTATATGGTGCAGCAACTCAATATTATGGGACAGTTGCAGCAATTAATACTAAATTACAACTAGGAACAACTCCTGGAAATCCAGTATTAGTAAAACAGTATGATGAAGCACAGACTGAGCTCAAGAATATCGAATCCTATTCTCGCGAGGTCAATCTTTTAAACCAAAAAGTTACTGCCGATGCTGGAGTGGTAGCACTTTTAAAAAGTACCATTAATAAAACCCTTCGTTTAGCAGGAGCTATAGATCAAGATCATCGACACTTAGAAGTTTTAGAAGATGATGTTGAAAAAATAGAAGTCAACATAGCAAGAATTATAAATGAAATTACAGAAGAAGTTTCTAGACAATCGGGATTTATGAGGATTGAAAATCAAAATTTATTAACTGTAGCTGTTGCAATTAGAAATGGTGAAGCTATGGGAACGGGCATACGTAATCGTTCTTTTCTTGCTGCTCAAGCACTTGCCGATGCAGGCCCGCCAGATAAACAGTTAGAAGTTAAAAGAGTTAACATTACTGGACTTCCTTTGGTTGTTATAAGATTCGACGACCCAAACATAGACTATGAAAAAACTCTTTATGACGCAATTGGAATAACGGTTGATAAGAAGCCAGATGCATCATTTGGCTTAGTAGCGGTAGCACCAATAGGAAAAAATGAAGGCGAAACAAGAATTAACGCTTCGAAAGTAAAAAAATATGCTGAAAGAGTTTTAAGAAGTCTGGTGAGTTTTGGATTGCCTTCAAAAAAGGTTGCTTTATCTGCAAAAACAAGTGGCGATGTAGTTGTTCCTGAAGTTCACATATTTGTTCAATAAAATTAGTCAATTATTTTATCGAACCACACAATTATCAATTAATCTAACTTTACCTAAAGTAGCAGCAGCAAAAACTCTTAAATTCTTTCTAGTAATACCAATTTCGGAAAAATTATTTTCATTATAAATCTCTATATAATCAACATGATCAAATCCGTGATCTAATAATTTTTGTTTCCCCCATTTTTTTAATTCATTTATTTTTTTTGGGTTTGCAACTGCTTTTTTTGAAATATATCTAATTGTCTTAAATAAATAAGCAGCAATAACCATCTGTTTTTTATTTAGCAAACTATTTCTTGATGATAAAGCCAATCCCCTTTTATCTCTAACAGTTGGAAAAGCCAAAATCTTTATTTTAATTTTATATTTATTTATAAAATCCTGGACTACTTTAATTTGTTGAAAATCTTTTTCTCCAAAAAAAGCTATATCTGGAGACAATTGATCAAACATTCTTTTTAGAACAGTAACAACTCCATCAAAATGACCATTGCGAAATTTTCCACAAAGTTTTTTAGCAACTTTTGATGCTTTTATTTTCTTAATTCTTTTTTCAGGAAAAATTTTTTTGATATATGGGATATACAAAATATCAATCTTTTCTGACTTAATTTTCTTTTTATCTTGAAAAAGATTTATAGGATATGCCTGAAAATCTTTTTTTGAATCAAACTGAATAGGATTTAAAAAAATACTTACAACAACAATGTCTGAGTTTTTTTTTGCAAATCTAATTAATTGTAAATGACCTTCATGTAATCCTCCAAGAGTTGGAACATAACCAACAATTTTTTTATTTAGTTTAAATTTTAGAATTTTTTTTTTTAATTCTTCTACATTAGAAACAATATGTAATTTCTTCACAAGTTATCTTTTCTTTAAATTAAGAAATTTAATATTTTTTGTATTTGCACTATAGGAATATTCATCCGTTGGAAATTTTTTGGATCTAACATCTTTAGAAAAATCTTCAATAGCACTTTCAAAAAAATTATGAGAAAATTTGTTGTATTCTTTTACAAATTTAGGTTTTTTTAAAATTTTAGATTTATTTAATGAATATGTTAAACCTAACATGTCATCTGTAACCAATATCTGTCCATTACATTCTACCGAAGCACCAATACCGATAGTTGGAATTGAAATTTTGGACGTTATTTTCTTTGCTGCATCTTTTGCAACAGCTTCAATAACAATCGCAAATGCTCCTGCTTTTTCTATTTCTTCAGCATCAAGTACAAGAGAATTTTCCTCTTCTTTTGTAAAACCTTTAATTGAAATATTATTAAAATTGTTAACTGTTTGAGGCAAAAAACCTATATGTCCCATGACCGGTATATCTCTATTATTTAAAAAATCTATTGTTTTTGCCATTTCTTTTCCACCTTCTATTTTTATTGCATCACATCCTGTTTCTTTAATAACAATGCTTGCCGTTTTATATGCTTGTTTAGGAGATTGTTGATATGTCCCAAAAGGAAGATCAACAATAACAAGTGATCTTTTAGTACCTTTAACTACTGATTTACCGTGATTTATCATCATTTGTAAATTAACAGAACGAGTGTTTTTCATACCGTATAGAGTTATTCCTAAAGAATCACCAACAAGAATAAAATCAACATAATGATCAATAATTTCAGCCATATTTTTTGAATACGCTGTTAATCCAACAATAGGTTGTGAAAAGAGATTTTGTTTAAAATCTTTTATTGTAATTTTTTTCTTATGTAAAATACTCATAAGTTTAATTATAGTTATTAAATTTTAAAAAGAATAAAAAATTGTCCAAATTATATTCAAAATTTTTTTTATTTATTTTTTACTGCATTTCATTAAACACGTCAATTGCAGAAACAAAAAATATTTTAGTTAGCACTGCTAATCCTTTAGCTTCTCAAGCTGGAAGAGACATCCTCTTAGGTGGTGGTAATGCTATTGATGCCGCTGTGGCAGTTCAATTAGTTTTAAATTTAGTAGAGCCTCAATCAAGCGGGTTAGGTGGTGGTGGTTTTTTATTATATTTTGATAATAAAAATAAAAACTTAATATTTTATGATGGAAGAGAAACTGCGCCCTCGAAGATTAAAAAGGAACATTTTTTAGATAAAAATGGACAGCCTCTGTCTTTTTATGATGCGGCAGTGGGAGGACTTGCCGTTGGTGTGCCTGGTCTGGTGTCAATGCTAGAACTAGTTCATAAAGAATATGGAATGATGAAATGGGAAAGTTTATTTAAACCAGCAATAAATTTATCTTTAGAAGGATTTCCAATTTCATCAAGATTGCATAATCAAATAAAAAAAGATAATTATCTACATTTAATACCTAATACTTCTAAATATTTTTATGAAAATACAAATATTCCAAAAAAGGTAGGTTATATTTTAAAAAATAAAGAATTTGCTGAAACATTAAAAATTATTTCAGTTGGAAGATCGAAGGCATTTTACCAGGGAAACTTAGCAAAAGAAATAATTTCTACAATACAAAATTCACCTATCAGAAAAGGGGTTATGAATTTAGAAGATTTAAAAAATTATAAAGCCATAAAACAAAATCCTATATGCGGTAAATATAGAAAATATAAAGTTTGTAGTGCTTCATTACCCAGTGCAGGAGGTTTTAGCATAATTCAAATTTTAGGAATACTAGAAAATTTTACATTATCTAAAAATACTATTAAGAAAGATATACATCTAATATTAGAAGCTAGTAAATATTCCTATTTAGATAGATTTAAATACTTAGGTGATCCAAGTTTTAATGCTATAAATTTAAAAAAGTTTCTTTCGGATGAGTATTTAAAAAATATTGCTTCAAAAATATCAACTGTAGATGCAATTAAATTAAACTTTGGGGTCAATAAACAATTAAATAATCAAAGATCCACAACGCATTTTTCAATTAAAGATCAATATGGAAATATAGTTTCTATGACTAGTTCTATAGAAAATTCTTTTGGATCAAGATTAATGGCTGGAGGGTTTTTATTAAATAATCAATTAAGTGATTTTAATTTTAAACAAAATAATGGTTTATATAAAAACAATATTGTAGAGCCAGGTAAAAAACCTTTAAGTTCGATGTCACCAACTATAATTTTTGATGAAAAAAATAATGTAAAAATGGTAATCGGATCACCAGGAGGAAAATCAATAATTATGTATGTTATTAAAGCTATAATAGCTGTTATTGATTGGAATATGCCAATAAAAGATGCTGTAAATTTTCCGAATTTCAGTTTAGAAAATAATATAGTTTTGCTAGAAAAAAAGCGGTTTGATGAAGAAATTAAAAAATATTTATTAAGTCTAGGCCATACAATTGAAGAAAAAAAATTAAATAGTGGTTTACACGGATTTGAAATGAAAAAAAACATAATCTCAGGTGCAGCAGATAAAAGAAGGGAAGGGTTAGTTCTTGTTAATTAAATAAAGCTTTTTAAAAATTAAAGAAACTATAATTAAACAAATCAAACCTAATATAGGCAGAATAACCTTAGGATTCACAAAATCATTAAAACTTAAATCATCTGCAGTTTGAATTAAATCATGGAGTCCAGTACCAATTGTACAATATACAATTGCCCAAGGCAAAACTCCTATAAAGCTTGCAAAAATAAAATTTTTTAAATTTACTTTAAAAAAAACGGTTATAGCGTTTTGAATTGGAAATGGACTAGG
>PTKQ01000004.1 GCA_002937815.1 Alphaproteobacteria bacterium MarineAlpha6_Bin2
GGTCCCTATCTGCCGTGGTTGTTGGAAAACTGAGAGGATCTGCCCCTAGTACGAGAGGACCGGGGTGGACGAACCTATGGTGTACCGGTTGTCACGCCAGTGGCATCGCCGGGTAGCTAAGTTCGGAAAGGATAACCGCTGAAAGCATCTAAGCGGGAAGCCTACCTCAAGACTAGTTTTCCTTATAGAGCTGTGGAAGACCACCACGTTGATAGGCCAGATGTGGAAGCATGGTAACATGTGAAGCTAACTGGTACTAATAGCTCAAAAAACTTGATTTTCTGGCGTGTAGAAAAAAAATTCGTTGAATTTTCTTATAATTTTATTTACATTAATATTTCCGGTGGCTATAGCGGGAGGCCCCCACCCGATCCCATTCCGAACTCGGTCGTGAAACTTCCCAGCGCCGATGGTACTCCATCTTAAGATGTGGGAGAGTAGGTCGCTGCCGGTTTTTTTCTTTTAATTCAAGAGACTCCTTAAATTTTATGACTCACTTTGTAAACTATTTTTGAAATTTTCTTGTGATATTTTTTTCAAAATATACTATATTCCTATATAAAAACCGATGGGGCGATTAGCTCAGCTGGTAGAGCATCTCGTTTACACCGAGGAGGTCGGCGGTTCGATCCCGTCATCGCCCACCATTTTGGGGGTGTAGCTCAGTTGGTTTAGAGCGCCTGCCTGTCACGCAGGAAGTCGCGGGTTCGAGTCCCGTCACTCCCGCCACTTTTCTTTAAAATTAAACTACTAGATTGTTGTAGAAATTAGATTAAATTATTAATTATTAGTCTTTTTTTTTTCTAATAAAAAATGTTAATTGAATATTTACCAATTTTATTATTTTTAATGATTGCTCTAATTTTTTCAGTCGGAGCAATTATGTTATCATTTGCTTTATCACCAAAAAACCCAAGTGATGAAAAATTATCACCATATGAATGTGGCTTTGAACCTTTTCATGATGCCCGATCCAAATTTGATATCCGATTCTACCTTGTTGCATTATTATTTATCATTTTTGATTTAGAAGTTGCTTTTTTATTTCCTTGGGCTGTTTCTCTTAAATTTATTGGTATCACTGGTTTTTTATCAATGATGTTTTTTTTATTAATTTTAACTATTGGTTTCATATATGAATGGAAAAAAGGAGCTTTAGAATGGGAATAGGTGATTTAGAAAATAAAAAAGAAAATTCATTATTTTCAGATTTAACTAATAAAGAATTTAATACAAAGGGATTTATTACTACAAAAATTAATAATTTGATTAATTGGGCACGGTCAGGGTCCATGTGGCCGATGACCTTTGGTCTTGCATGTTGTGCTGTTGAGATGATGCATACTTATATGAGCCGCTATGATTTAGACCGTTTTGGAGTTGTTACACGTGGGAGCCCTAGACAATCCGATGTCATGATAGTCGCAGGAACACTTTGTAATAAAATGGCACCAGCGCTTAGAAAAGTTTATGATCAAATGCCAGACCCTAAGTGGGTAATTTCAATGGGTTCATGCGCTAATGGTGGCGGCTATTATCATTACTCCTACTCTGTTGTTAGAGGATGCGATAGAATTATTCCTGTTGATATTTATGTTCCTGGCTGTCCACCTACAGCTGAAGCATTGTTATATGGAATTTTACAATTACAAAAAAAAATAAAAAAAGAAAATGTTTTTAAAAGATAAAAGTTATGAACGACAATAATAACAAATTAACTACAAGTATTCTTTCAATATGTAAAGAAATTACGAATCATGAACTTTTCAATAACGAATTAACAATTGCCACAAAACCAGAAGATCTTTTAAGTTTATTTAAAAACCTTAAAGAAAATATAGATTTAAGTTTTGATATGTTAATTGATATAACAGCTGTTGATTACCCAAAAAGAAATAAAAGATTTGAGATTGTCTATCATTTATTAAGTCTGAATAACAAAAACAGATTAAGAGTAAAAACATTTGTTAATGAAAATACATCTGTTCCTTCATTAACCGAAATATATAAAAGTGCCGGCTGGTACGAAAGAGAAACTTGGGATATGTATGGGATATTATTTGAAGGAAATTATGATTTACGAAGAATTCTTACAGACTATGGTTTTGAAGGCCATCCATTAAGAAAAGATTTTCCTTTAACAGGTTTTGTAGAACTTAGATATGACGAAGAAAAAAAAAAAGTTTCATACTCTAAAGTAAAACTTACACAAGATTATAGAGATTTTGATTTTTTAAGCCCTTGGGAAGGCAGTATTCTTCCTGGTGACGAAAAAGCTAATAATTAATTTTTTATAAAAATAATGAAAGATGTAAAAATAAAGCCATTAACTATAAATTTTGGACCGCAACATCCGGCAGCACATGGAGTCCTTAGATTGGTTTTAGAAATGGATGGTGAAGTTATTGAAAGAGTTGATCCTCATATTGGATTTTTACATAGAGGTACGGAGAAACTAATAGAAAGTAAAACTTATTTACAATCTGTACCTTATTTTGATCGACTAGACTATGTTTCTCCAATGTGCCAAGAACATGGTTTTGCATTGGCAGTTGAAAAGTTACTTAAAATTCATGCTCCAATAAGAGCTCAATATATTAGAGTCATGTTTTCTGAAATTACAAGAATATTGAATCATTTATTAGCATTACCAGCAATGGCAATGGACGTTGGCGCCATGACCCCTTTTTTATGGTCATTTGAACAAAGAGAGTTATTGATGGAATTTTATGAAAGAGTAAGTGGCGCTAGACTTCATGCAAATTATTTTCGACCTGGAGGTGTATATAGAGATTTACCAAAAAACCTTTTATCAGACATAAGCAAATGGGCAAAAAAGTTTCCTAAATTCATAAATGATTTAGAGTTGATATTAACAGAAAATAGAATTTTTAGACAAAGAACAGTTGATATAGGAAAAGTAAATGCTACCGATGCAATTAATTTTGGTTTCACAGGACCAATGTTAAGAGCTTCAGGTGTCAAATGGGATTTAAGAAAAATTGATAGTTATGAAGTATATAATAAATTAAAATTCGATATTCCTGTAGGTAAGCAAGGCGATTGTTTTGATAGGTATCAAGTAAGAGTAGAAGAAATGAAACAAAGTTTAAATATTATACTGCAATGTATAGATAGAATTCCAAAAGGAATCGTAATGGTAAAAAATAATAAAATTACGCCCCCTAAAAGAAAATCAATGAAACAATCTATGGAATCACTAATCCATCATTTTAAAATTTTTACTGAAGGATACAAAGTACCTAAAGGCGAAACCTATACGGCGGTTGAAGCTCCAAAAGGTGAATTTGGGGTTTACCTTATTTCAGATGGCACTAACAAACCTTACAAATGCAAAATTAGAGCACCTGGTTTTGCCCACTTACAAGCAATGGATTTTTGTAGCAAAGGTCATATGTTAGCAGACATAGTCGCAATATTGGGATCAATGGATATTGTATTTGGAGAAGTTGATAGATAAGGAATGAAGACAAAAATAAAACAAATAAATTTTAAATTTAATGATAAAAATATTTTAAAAGCTAAGTTTATTTTAAAAAAATATCCTAAAAAATTTTCTTCTAGTGCACTTTTACCACTTTTACATCTTGCACAAGATCAACTTGATGGATGGCTAAATAAACCTGCGATAGAATATATTGCTAAATATTTAAATATTCCTTTAATTAATGTTTATGAAGTAGCAACTTTTTACCATATGTTTAATTTGGAAAAGGTTGGAAAATATTGTATACATGTTTGCACTACCACACCATGTTGGCTTAAAGGATCTGATAATATACTTAGGCAAATTGAAAAAAATTTTAAAATTAAAGTTGGTAACACAACAAAAGATAATCAAATTACTCTAAAAGAAATCGAATGTTTAGGTGCGTGTATAAACGCACCATTAATTAAAATTAATAATAATTTTTACGAAAATTTAAGTTCTAAAGATGTGCAAAATTTAATTAACAAAATTAAGGAAGAAAAAAAGATTCATTTAACAAAAAATAATGCTTAAAAACCAGGATTATATTTTTAGAAATTTAAATGGTTATAATTCCTATAAGCTATCTGATGCTAGAAAAAGGGGAGATTGGAGTAATACAAAAAAAATTATTCAAAAAGGAGCAGAATGGATAATTGAAGAGATAAAATTATCAGGACTAAGAGGTCGTGGGGGCGCTGGTTTTCCTACTGGTTTAAAATGGTCTTTTATTCCAAAAAAATCAGACTTACCTAAATATTTAATTATAAATGCAGATGAAAGTGAACCAGGAACTTGTAAAGATAGAGATGTTATACGATATGAAGCGCACAAATTACTTGAAGGATGCCTTCTTAGTTCATTTGCCCTTGGTGTTAAAACTTGTTATATCTATATAAGAGGTGAGTTCTATAACGAGTCTAAAATCTTGCAAGCGGCAATAGATGAGGCTTATCAAAATAAATTGCTTGGTAAAAACGCATGTAATAGTTCATGGAATTTAGATATTTTTTTACATCGCGGTGCAGGAGCTTATATTGCTGGTGAGGAAACAGCTCTTCTTGAAAGTTTAGAAGGCAAAAAAGCACAGCCTCGCCTTAAACCACCATATCCAGCTTCTACTGGACTATATGGTTGTCCAACAACTGTTAACAATGTTGAAACAATTGCTGCTATTCCAGATATTTTAAAAAAAGGAGCTATATGGTTCTCTGGTATTGGAAAACCAAATAACACAGGATCAAAAATTTTTTGTATTTCAGGACATATTAATAAACCATGTAATGTTGAAGAAGAGTTAGGTATTCCTTTAAAAGAATTAATAGAAAAATATGCTGGTGGTGTAGTAGGCGGATGGAATAATTTGTTAGCTGTTATTCCAGGAGGTTCATCTGTTCCATTAATAAATAAAAAAATTGCTGATAGTGTTTTAATGGATTTTGATAGTTTAGAAGAAGTTAATTCTTCCTTAGGTACAGCAGGTGTAATAGTAATGAATAAATCTACAAATTTATTAAAAGCAATAGCAAGAATATCTAGATTTTACAAAAAGGAAAGTTGTGGCCAATGCACACCTTGTAGGGAAGGCGCAGGTTGGATGTGGAGAGTAATGGAAAGATTTGTTAATGGAGAAGGTACTCTTGAAGAGATAGATACTCTATATGATGTTTCAAAAGAAGTTGAGGGACATACAATTTGTGCACTCGGAGATGCAGCAGCTTGGCCAATACAAGGACTGATCAGACATTTTCGTCCATTAATTGAAAAAAAAATAAAAGAAAATAATTTTAAAAATAAAGTTGCTTAATGATACAAATAAAAATAGATAATAATATAGTCAAAGTTAAACCTGGCACGACTATTTTACAAGCTTGTCAACAACTTGGCATAGAAATTCCAATATTTTGTTATCATGAAAAATTATCTATTGCTGGCAATTGCCGTATGTGTTTAGTAGAGGTTAAAGACAATCCAAAACCCGTAGCTTCATGTAGTATCCCTGTTATCGATGGTATGGAAATAAAAACATCTTCAACTATGGTTAGAAAAGCTAGAAATGGTGTTATGGAATTTTTGTTAATAAATCATCCGTTAGATTGTCCAATTTGTGATCAAGGTGGCGAGTGTGATCTACAAGATATTGCAATGAGCTATGGAAGAGATAAAAGTAGATTCAATTATAATAAAAGAGCAGTTAAAGAAAAAAATTTTGGACCTTTAATTAAAACAGTGATGACAAGATGCATTCACTGTACAAGATGTATAAGATTTGCTACTGAAATTGCTGGAGTTCCTGAACTAGGAGCTATTGGAATGGGTGAGAACATGGAAGTAGTAACATACCTTGATAAAAGTGTTACTTCAGAAGTTTCTGGAAACATGATTGATATTTGTCCAGTAGGTGCTTTAACATCAAAACCATTTTCATTAACTTGGCGACCATGGGAATTAAACAAAACTGAAAGTATTGATGTTTTAGACGCTGTTGGATCCAACATAAGAGTAGATTCTAATAACAATGAAGTTATGAGGGTTTTACCTATAAATAATGAAGAAATTAATGAAGAATGGATATCAGATAAAACTAGATTTGCATATGACGGACTTAAATATAATAGATTAGATGTTCCATTTGTAAAAAAAAATGGACTTTACAAAAAAACTTCATGGGACAATGCTTTTAATTTAATAAAAAAAGAAGTATTGAAAACATCTGGAAATAAGATGTCAGCAATAATTGGCAACCAAACTGATTGTGAAAGTATAATTCTATTAAAGGATTTATTTACTTTTTTTGGATGTGATAATTTTTTATGTTCTCAAAATAATTCTATGTATAAATCCTTACCTCGTTTTGCTTATTGTTTTAATACTACTATAGCTGGAATAGATGATTCTGATTTATGTTTATTAGTTGGTACTAATCCTCGAACTGAAGCTTCTATGGTTAATACAAGAATTAGAAAAAGATATTTAGAAGGTAATTATGAAATATTTTCAATTGGACCAAAAATGGATTTAAATTATGATTGTAAACATTTAGGAAACAATCCACAAATTTTAGAAAAAATATATAACGAAAAACATTTTTTATCAAAAAAAATCAGAAAATCGAAAAAACCAATAATTATACTTGGTGATAATATTTTTAACAGAAAAGATGCCGAAGCAATTTTAGGATTAGTATACAGAATGTGTATAAAATTTCCTATTATACAAAAACAAAAAAATGATATTATTTGGAATGGCTACAATATTTTACATCACGCTGCATCTCGTGTCGGAGCTTTAGATTTAAATTTTATTTCATCAAAGCCAGATTTTAATTTAGATAAGATATATTCATTATCAAAAAAAAAAGAATTAGATTTAGTTTATTTATTAGGTGCGGACGAAATTGAAACAAAAAAATTAGAAAATTCTTTTGTAATTTATCAGGGACATCATGGTGGTTATGGTTCTAAGAATGCAGATATAATTTTGCCCGGTTCTGCATTTACAGAAAAAAATGCAACTTTTATTAATTTAGAAGGAAGATTACAACAAACATTTAAAAGCTGTAATCCTCCAGGTGAAGCAAAAGAAGATTGGAAAATTATCGTTGCTTTAGGAAAAAGATTCAATACAAAATTTAATTATTTTAGTGTTGAAGACGTAAAAAACAGATTAAGAAAAGTAAATCCTATTGTTTTTTCTTCAGTAAATACAATTATAAAAAATAAATTTTTAAAGTTTGGAAAAAAAAGAAATATTTCAAACTTACCTTTTGATTTACCCATTACTAATTTTTATTTAAATGATGTTATATCAAAGTCATCTAAAATTATGAAAAAATGTTCTGATGAAATAAATAATAAAAATTTATAAAAATGAATTCAGCTATATTATTTAATTTAATTCTAAAAATACTTTTAATAATATTTCCTCTATTAATATTTGTAGCATTACTTACGTATTTTGAAAGAAAAGTTATTGCCTCTATGCAACTTAGAAGAGGGCCTAATGTTGTTGGTCCATTCGGACTACTCCAGCCATTGGCGGATGGGATCAAATTATTAACAAAAGAAATAATTATTCCATCAGGGTCAGATAAAATAGTATTTTTACTAGCTCCCATAATTACTTTTATACTTAGTTTAGTTGGATGGGCTGTTATTCCATTTGATAATGGCATTGTATTATCAAATATAAATGTTGGAATTTTATATTTATTTGCTGTTTCATCATTGGGAGTTTACGGTATTATTATGTCTGGTTGGGCAAGTAACTCAATGTACGCATTTTTTGGTTCATTAAGATCCGCAGCTCAAATGATTTCATACGAGGTTTCTATAGGTTTTATTATTATAAGTGTTTTATTATCAGTTGGTTCATTAAATTTGACTGACATTGTCCTTGCACAAAAGAACGTTTGGTTTTTTATTCCACATTTTCCAATGATGGTAATTTTTTTTATTTCAACTCTAGCTGAAACAAATAGAGCTCCTTTTGATTTACCAGAAGCAGAAGCAGAATTAGTGTCAGGATATCATGTAGAGTATTCCTCAATGCCTTTCGCGTTATTTTTTTTAGGCGAGTATGCTAATATAGTTTTAATGAGCGCAATGACAGTCATTCTTTTTTTTGGTGGGTGGTTGCCACCTTTTAATTTTGATTTTTTTTATATTATACCAGGATATATATGGTTTTTTGCAAAGGTATCTTTTTTTATTTTTCTTTTTTTCTGGATAAGAGCTACATTTCCAAGATTTAGGTATGATCAGTTAATGCGTCTTGGTTGGAAAGTTTTTTTACCTTTATCATTATTTTGGTTAATTTTAACTTCTTCATATATAGTTTTTTTTGACAATGTTTAAAAATTTAAAATATAAAGTTTTGAAAAAAGTTTTGAAAATAGTTTTTTTTAGGGATTTAATTATTGGTCTCTTAACAACATTTAAATATATTTTTAAAAGAAAAGTTACACTTAATTATCCTAATGAAAAAGGTCCAATTAGTCCAAGATTTAAAGGCGAACATGCATTAAGGAGATATCCTTCTGGAGAAGAACGATGTATCGGATGTAAATTATGTGAAGCAATTTGCCCAGCACAAGCAATAACTATTGATACTGAACCTGCTGATAAAAATGGTATACGGGCAACCACAAGATATGATATAGATATGACAAAATGTATTTACTGTGGTCTTTGTGAGGAATCATGTCCTACCGATGCAATCGTTGAAGGACCGAATTTTGAATTTGCAACTGAAACAAGATCTGAGTTGATTTATAATAAAGATAAATTACTTAAAAATGGAGATATGTGGGAGGAAGAAATAAAAATGAGATTAGATTCTGACTCTGAATATCGTTAAATAATTTTTTTTTTATATTTTTATTTTAAAATTTGACTATTTTTTTATTTTATTTATTTTCTGGCATACTTGTTATTTCATCAGTATTAGTAATAACATCAAAAAATCCTATTCATTCAGTTTTATTTTTAATTCTTTGTTTTTTTAATTCATCGATACTTTTTTTATTTTTAAATGCTGAGTTTCTAGCAATGATATTATTAATTGTTTATGTAGGTGCTGTAGCTGTTCTTTTTCTATTCGTTGTAATGATGCTTGATATTAAAGTAAGTCAAGCAAGAAAAAATCTTTTAAATTATTTGCCACTCGGATTATTTGTAAGCTTTGTTATTTTTTTTGAGTTTATTGTAATTATTAAAAACTCAAAAATAGTTCCATTTGTTGCCAAAAATAAAAATATGGAAAATAATTTGGTCGATAATACACATTTATTAGGTAATATTTTATATACTGATTTTTTTCTTTTATTTCAATTATCTGGAATTATTTTACTTGTTGCTATGGTTGGTGCGATCCTTTTAACTTTAAGAAAAAGAAAAGGTGTTAAGAAGCAAAATATTTATAATCAAATATTTAGAGAATAATACTTGGACATTCCTATTACATATTATCTTTATTTATCTACTTCAATTTTTACTATTGGTTTAGTTGGAATATTTTTAAATAGGAAAAATTTAATAATTCTTTTAATGTCTATAGAACTAATTTTTTTATCTTCGAATATAAATTTTGTTGCTTTTTCCCATTTATATCAAGATTTAGTTGGTCAGATATTTGTTTTTTTTGTTTTGACTATAACCGCTGCTGAGGCAGCAGTCGGTTTAGCAATTATTGTAATATTTTTTAGAATTAAAGATTCTATTCATATTGATGATATAGATTCTTTAAAAGAATAAAAATGGCGTTTATAGTAATTTTTCTTCCATTATTTAGTTTTTTTTTCTGCATATTATTTTCTAAAGTTTTATCTTCTAAATTATTGTCTATCTTATCAACTATCTTTATTTCAATTTCTGCTTTTTTATCATTTTTTCTTTTAAAGAATATTGTTATTACAAATAAAAACCTTAGCATTTTTATTTTCAAATGGCTTGGTTCTGGCGAACTTTTAACAAATTGGACTATTACTATAGATTTTCTCTCTGCAATTATGATTTCAATGGTAACTTTAGTTTCTTTTTTGGTTCAATTTTATTCGATAGGGTATATGAAAAATGATAAATCTGTAGCAAAATTTTTTTCATACTTAAGTTTATTTACTTTTTTTATGATCTTTCTTGTTTCATCAGGAAATTTACTTCAACTATATTTTGGTTGGGAAGGTGTTGGTTTATGTTCATATTTACTTATAGGATTTTGGTATCATAAAAATGTTGCTAGAGAGGCTGCATTAAAAGCATTCATTGTAAATCGCATTGGAGACTTATTTCTAGTTTTAGGAATTATTTTAATTTATCTTACCTTTAATTCTATTAATTTTAATGAAATTTTTCTGAATATTGAAAATGTGTCAAACCAATCTGTAAAGTTTTTTAATTTAGAATTTAATATAATAACAATAATTTGTCTTTTTTTGCTATTAGGTGCTATGGGAAAATCTGCTCAATTGGGTCTACATACTTGGTTGCCAGATGCTATGGAAGGGCCCACTCCAGTATCTGCTTTAATTCACGCTGCCACAATGGTAACAGCGGGAGTTTTTTTAATTTGTAAAATGTCAATTTTTTTTAATTATTCTGTTGTAGCATCGAATATTGTAATTTTTATAGGTGCTTTAACTGCAATTTTTGCTGCAACAGTGGCTATAACACAAAATGATATTAAAAGAATTATAGCATATTCGACTTGCAGCCAACTTGGATTTATGTTTATTGCGGCTGGTCTTTCACTTTACAATGTTGCAATTTTTCATTTAATTACACATGCTTTTTTTAAAGCATTACTCTTTTTGGGTGCAGGAAGTGTAATTCATTCACTTCATAATGAAAAAGATATAAAAAAAATGGGAGGATTATGGAAAAAAATTCCATTAACATATATTTTGATGTTAATAGGTTCCCTATCTCTATCTGGCATTCCATTCTTTTCAGGATATTTTTCTAAGGAAATAATTATTAATTCTTCTTTAACTTCTAATTTAATTTTATCCAATTTTGTATATGCTTTATCTATTTTTGTTGCTTTGCTTACATCTATATATTCTTTTAGATTAATTATTTTTGTATTTCATGGAAAAGCTGGTGAAACCTCCAGAAAATTTCCAAATATTAAAGAAAATTCTATCACTATGATTTTTCCAATGATTATTTTATCTTTATTTGCCATTGGGGCGGGTTATTTTTTTAAAGATTTTTTTGTTAGTGAGAATTTTGTTAGCCTTTGGATTAATTCAAATGTTATTATTGACTTAAATAAAATACCTCATCATAATTTTTTTAGCTTTCATTCAATCTTTCTAACAACTTTGATATTTTTTGGTATTTTGTTTTCTTTTTATATATTTCTTTACAATAAAAATACTGTAAATTTTTTAATTTCACATTTTCATAAATTATACGTTTTTTTTAAAAACAAATGGTATTTTGACGATTTATATGAAAACCTTTTTGTAAAAAATTTGTTTAAATTAGGTAATAATTTATGGGTATTAATTGACAATGGTATAATTGACAAGTTGGGTCCAAATGGATTAGCCAATATCACCAAAAAAATATCAAGATTACTTGCGTCTTTTCAAACTGGCTATATTTATCATTACGCATTCTCTTTAATTATTGGAATGGCTTTATTAATGACTATGATACTATTTTTTCTTTAATCCTAAATGATCAATATCCCTATTTTATCATTTCTGCTAATTTTTCCATTAGTTGGAATTTTTGTAATTTTTTTATTGAATAAAAAAGATGAAAAATACAATAAAAAAGTTAAAGAAATTGGTTTATGGACGACTCTTATAAATTTAATTTTTTCGCTAATAATTCTTTATAATTTTGATTTAACAGAAAGTTCTTTTCAATTTGTTGAAAATATACCAATTATCGATGATTTAGGTGTCTATTATTACGTGGGCATTGACGGCATTTCCTTACCGTTTATTTTATTAACTACATTCTTAATACCAATCTGTATCATTTCATGTTGGAATAAAACAATTAAACATATCAATTATCTAATTATCTCTTTTTTAACAATAGAGTTATTTCTTATAGGTTTATTTATTTCTTTAGATTTATTTATTTTTTTTATTTTTTTTGAGGGCTCTTTAATACCTATGTTTTTTATTATAGGAATATGGGGCGGAACAAATAGAACCTATGCAGCTTATAAATTTTTTCTTTATTCATTATTTGGATCAATGTTGTTGTTATTAGGTATTCTTACAATTTATTTTTATACTGGCACGAGTAATTTTACATTAATTAATAAAGTAGATTTTCCATTTTTACTTCAATTATGGTTATTTCTTTCTTTTTTTGCCTCATTTGCTGTTAAATTACCTATGTGGCCATTTCATACATGGTTACCTGATGCTCATGTTGAGGCACCTACAGAAGGTTCAGTTATTTTATCTGGCATTCTTTTAAAGTTAGGTGGATATGGCTTTTTAAGATTTTCACTTCCATTATTTCCTGATGCGGTTGAATTTTTTACACCTTTTATATTTTTCCTTAGTATCACTGCTATAATTTATATTTCACTAATTGCGTTAGTTCAAACTGATATAAAAAAGTTAATTGCTTATTCTTCTGTTGCACATATGGGTTTTGTTACTTTGGGAATTTTTTCAAGAAATATTGAAGGCTTGCATGGTTCTATGTTTCAAATGATTAGCCACGGAATTGTATCAGCCGCTCTTTTTTTATGTGCAGGATCTTTAATTGAAAGAAAAGAAAAAAAATATATAAGTTTTTATTCAGGTCTTTGGAAAAAAATGCCATTTTTAGGGAGTTTTTTTTTCATTTTTATATTAGGAGGAATAGCTTTTCCTGGCACAACAGGTTTTATAGGAGAATTTTTAATTTTAGTTGGAATTTTTAAAGTAAAATTTTATTTAGCACTTTTAGCGGGAACTGGAATTATTTTATCAGCAGCATATTTCTTAAGGTTATATGGAAGAATTTTTTTTGGTAATATCAATTCTAATATCAGCTCTATCTCCGACTTAAATAATTATGAAATAG
>PTKQ01000040.1 GCA_002937815.1 Alphaproteobacteria bacterium MarineAlpha6_Bin2
TAAAAAATGTAATTTAAGTTTATTTTTTTTTAAAATTTTATCAGAAAAAATTCCATAATTAAATATAACAAAAATGCTAGAAACTTTGGCGCCTGCCTTTCTAATTGCATTGCAAAAATGTATTTTACTTTGACCGTCAGTAGACAAATCTTCAATTAATAATACTTTACTATTTTTTTTAATGTCACCTTCTATTTGTGACAATTTTCCAAATCCTTTAGGTTTTTTTCTTATATATATCATAGGTTTATTTATCTTTTCTGATATCCAAGCTGCATAAGGTATACCACCGGTTTCTCCTCCTGCAACAAAATCAATTTTTTTTATATCAATTTCTTTTTTTATTAACGCTACACCCATTTTGATTAGTGATCTTCTAGCCTTTATATGGCTGATAACTTTTCTACAATCTACATAAACAGGACTTAACCTACCCGAGGTAAGCTTGAAAGGCTTATTGGGTTTTAAAATTATTGATTTAACATCAAGTAATATTTTTGCAGTTTTAATTTTAAAGTTGTTGGATTTCATTTACTTATTACTTATTAATATTAAATAATATTCTTAATTCCTATTATTTGAAACAAAGAAACAAATTAGTTAGTATAAAAGCAATTATTTCATTTTTAATATGGCAGAAAAAACAAAATATAAAAGTGATATTGAAATCGCCCGTGAAGCAACTTTAAAAAACATTGTAGAAGTAGCAGAAAAGAAATTAAATATTAAAGCAGAACATTTGGATCTGTATGGACATTATAAAGCCAAATTAAGTTTTGATTATATCAATAGTTTAAATAAGAATAAAAATGGAAAGTTAATTTTAGTTACCGCAATTACTCCAACGCCTGCTGGAGAGGGAAAAACAACTACAACTTTGGGTTTAGGAGATGCTTTACAAAAAATTGGAAAAAAATCATCTGTTTGTATTAGAGAACCCAGCCTTGGCCCATGTTTTGGTATGAAAGGTGGTGCAGCAGGAGGCGGAAAAGCACAAGCTATTCCTATGGAGGATCTAAATTTACATTTTACAGGAGATTTTCATGCAATTAGCACCGCGCATAATCTTTTATCTGCTGTGATTGATAATCATATTAATTGGGATAAAGATCCAAAGATTGATGTGAGAAAAATTAGTTGGAAAAGAACAATGGATATGAACGATAGAGCTTTGAGACAAATTATTTGTGCAATTGGAGGGCCGGGTAACGGATTTCCTCGTGAAGATGGCTTTAATATAACTCCAGCATCTGAAATTATGGCCATCTTTACACTCTCAGAAGATCAAAAAGATTTACAAAGAAGATTAGGAAACATACTTATTGGATATACAAGAGAAAAAAAACCAGTTTTAGCTAAAGAATTAAATGTTGTCGGATCAATGTCCGTACTTTTGAAGGATGCAATTAAACCAAATTTAATACAAAGTTTAGAAAATAACCCTGTTTTTGTTCATGGAGGACCTTTTGGAAATATTGCGCATGGCTGTAACACAATTATTGCCACTAAAGCTGCATTAAAAATGACTGATTATGTTATTACTGAAGCAGGATTTGGAGCTGATCTTGGAGCAGAAAAGTTTTTAGATATTAAATGTCGTAAAGCAGATCTAAAAACCGATGCAGCAGTTCTTGTCGCAACAATTAGAGCTTTAAAAATGCACGGGGGAGTTGAAAAAGATAATTTAAGTAAAGAAAATATTTCAGCAGTTGAAAAAGGTTCTGCAAATTTATTAAAACATATAGAAAATTTAAAAAAATACGGATTACCAATTGTTGTGGCTATTAATGCTTTTGTAACTGACACAAAAGAAGAAATGGATATTGTGAAAAAAGTTTGTAAAAAAGTTGGCATCAGCGCTGTTGTTAGTAAACATTGGGAAAAGGGGAGCGATGGAGCGATTGATTTAGCAAATAAAGTTGTTGAAACATTAGAAAAAGAAAAATCAAGTTTTAAAACATTGTACGATAATAATTTAAGTCTTGAAGATAAAATTAATAAAATAGCTTGTGAAATTTATGGAGCAAAAAGATTAGAAATTAATGCAAGTGCTAAAAAACAACTGAAAGACCTTGAAGGCACAGAATATGAAAAGTTTCCGGTATGTATTGCAAAGACACAATATAGTTTCACAGCTGATCCAGAAAATGGAGGCTTACCACAAGAACATTTATTACCTGTAAAAGAAATAAGAATTTCTGCAGGAGCAGAATTTATAGTTGTGATTTGTGGAGATATAATGTTAATGCCAGGTCTTCCAAGAATACCTGCTGCAGAATCTATTTTTATAGATGATAAAGGTTTAACTCAAGGTTTATTTTAGATGTCAGAAAGTAAAAATAATCCTCTTGATTCATTAGATAAAGAACTAAAAATTGATAATTTGTTTTCTATACCTTTTGTTCAATATCAACTTAAAGATTTTGAATCTATGAATAAAGATTTAAAAGAAATTATTTTAAAGAAAGAAAAAGAATCCCCTACAACTTTAAAAAGCAATCAAGGAGGATGGCAGTCAGAAGGTGATTTTTTCCGTTGGGGTGGAGAAAGTATTGAAAAATTAAATTCAATTTTTATGAAAGTCATCCAAACCGCAACAACAAAACTTGATTTTATTCAGACTTTACCAATGGACTTTCATATATATGGTTGGGCAAATGTTAATAGAAAGGGACATTCTAATATTGCACATATACATCCAATGTCTACATGGTCAGGCACATATTATGTTGATGCAGGAGATGAAATAGAAATGGACAAATGTGGATTATTTGAAGCTTTTAATCCAAATACATCGCATTTAATGTCTTTTTTTCCAGGGCTTATAGCTGGCGAGCGCTTATATCAACCAAAAACAGGAATGTTGAATTTATTCCCAAGTTATTTAAGACATGGAGTTAGAACTTATTATGGAAATACGCCAAGAATATGTGTGGCAATTAACGCTAACATGAAAATAAAAACGGCTTAATTAATTTAAAATACCATTTTTATATAAATCTATTAAATCCTTACTGGCTTTTAAATTTGAGAATTTTTTTTTTATAGTTTCTCTTCCTTTTTTACCCATAGAAATTCTTAAACTTTTATTTAATATTAATTTTTTCATTGCTTTCATTAACTCATGGGAGTCTTTTGGAGGCACAAGTAAACCATTAATCTCATTTTTAACTATCTCCCTACAACCTGGAACATCGGTGGTTATTATTGGTTTTCCACAGCTTGCAGCTTCAAGAAGACCTTTTGGGAGGCCTTCTCTATATGAAGGTAAAATTCCAACATGAATTTTTTTATATAATTCCGCCATATCTTCAACTTGACCTAAATATTTAATATAATTTAAACTTTCCCAATTTTTTAATTGTTCGTGCGAAATAGTTGATTTGTTTTGGTAATCAGGAGAACCAGCTATAAATACTTCAAATTTTTTTTTTTGAGATTTAAGTTTTTTTGTTGCTTCAATCAATTCTACAATTCCTTTATCTTTTAATATTCTTGATGCAAATAAAAATATAATTTTGCCTTTAGGTTCTTTTGTTTTTACAAATTTATTTGTATCTACCCCTGAGCCTGGTAAAAGAAAAATATTTTTATTAGATAATTTGTTTTTTTTAAAAAAATTAAAATCATCTTGATTTTGAACTAAAACATATGATTTTTTTACTAAAAGTGCAAACTTGAGAACTGCTAATACAAAAACTTTTAAAAGAATATTTCCAGAAACAAAAACACTTCCAAGACCTATTATTGAATTATAAGACTTTTTTATTTTCGCTAACTTTGAAGCAATATTTCCATGAACAATTTGTCTAATGCCAAAATGATGTACAATGTCAGGTTTAATCTCTTTATAAATTTTAAAAATTTTATATATGTCTTTAATACTTTTTCTAATGTTTAAACTTCCTCTTTCTGTTTTTAAATTTATAACTTTTATTTTTTTTTTTTCGATTTCCTTTTTAAAATTGGAGACTTTTGTTATCAATGATAGTTTAAATCCAGAAGAATTTACTTTTCTAGCTAAATCAAATCGGTGATTTAAAAAAACCCAATCTTCAGATACAAAATAAATAATTTTTTTCATTATTATAAATAAAAAGAATGATATTTATTTGATTAGAAATACGAAAATATCAAACTATTATTTATTTAATTATTTATCTTCTTCAGTTAAAGGGATTTCTGGTAGAGGAGGCAGTTCGGGAATAATTATTTCTTTTGAGAAATCAACAATTTTAAGTTCTGTATCATTTGTTTCAGTTTTTATTTTACTAGCTCCTATTAAATCATCAGTTTCTGCCCATCTTGTTCCTGGAAAGTCCAATTTTGCTAGAATGATTTTATCATTGGACAATGCAATTTTATTTAAGCTGAGAATGACAAATATTGAAATACCAACAAAGATTAGTATTGCAATGATTGGGTAAGATAATTTATTTTTTAAAAATTTGAACATTGTTATTTAAAACGTTTCTAATTTAATTTTATTCCATTTTTTTTAATTTTTTTTGCAACTTACAGCAAATACTTTTTTATTATTTTCATCGATAAATTCTTCCGGTTTAGAACAATTGTTATTTTTAGACAAAAAATCATCTAGGGTTTTTTCTTTATAAAAAATATGAACTTGATTATTTTTTTTAATTTTTGATAAGGAGTTTTGAGATAAATAAGCTTTATTAGGTAAAGTAATTATTGAACCAAAAGTGAAAATAATAAGAATACCAGCAGCTATTTTATAAAAGTTTCGAAAAGTTTTTTTTGTTGCTTTTTCTTTATTGAATTGATTGTTCGGTGTGGATATTTGTTTTTCTAAATGACCAGGAATTTTTGTATTTTCAATTCTTTTTATACCTTTTTTGAAAGTTTTTTTGAAATTCTTAATCTCTTCTA
>PTKQ01000041.1 GCA_002937815.1 Alphaproteobacteria bacterium MarineAlpha6_Bin2
ATAGTAAAACATATCGCTAACAAACATAGAGCAGGATTTGAAATTACCAGTATTTTAGACAAAGGTTCGTCTTTTAAATTAAGTTTTTCTTTCTAATTTTTTTCCATTTTGTAATAATTCTGTAACAAAGAAGTAATACATTTCCGATAAATGTATGTTGTTATAGCTATACTTCTGTTTTCCTTCTATGGTTTTTACCTTGGTAAAAAGAAATCAGCTAATTTAGTGTCTAATAAAGTTTCTGAGTTGCACTCAACGCCAATATATCATGGATATTACATTTTCCTTTGGTGCTTTGTTCCTTCATTGATTGTTCTCATATCCTGGCAAGTTTTAGATAATTATTTAATAAAGTCTTTAGTTTTAAATTTAGTTCCAGGATTTGAAACTTTGGATAAAGGAAACATTAATTTTGTTTTTGAGAAAATTAAAACAATGGCAACACAAGAGACAATTGATCCTTTTTTTTATGATGAACAACTAATACCAGCGAGTAAAAAATATAATTGGTTAACTAAAATATCTAACATTACATTGTTTACAGTAATATTATCTTTCCTCGCAATTGTTTTAGTATATGTAAAAAATAAAATACAAGCGGAATTTACAGCACGAGTTTATGTTGAGAAATTTATTAAAACGATTCTATTTATGTGTTCAGTTGTTGCAATTTTTACAACTTTAGGAATAGTTCTTTCTTTACTTCTTGAGAGTTTAAGATTTTTCCAAAGTGTTTCAATATTTGATTTTTTATTTGGAACTCATTGGAGTCCTCAAATAGCAATTAGAGAAGACCAAGTTGGAAGCTCTGGAGCTTTTGGTTCTGTTCCAGTTCTAGCAGGAACTTTGTTAATAACACTCATTGCGATGACAGTTTCAGTACCTGTTGGTTTATTTTCTGCAATATATTTATCAGATTATGCTCCAAGAAAAGTTAGAACTATTATGAAACCGCTTTTGGAAATATTAGCTGGTATACCAACAGTTGTTTATGGTTTTTTTGCCGCATTAACCATTGGTCCTTTTTTACGAAAATTTGGTGAATCCATGGGTTTAGATATTGTTTCTGAAAGTGCTTTAGCGGCTGGATTAGTCATGGGAATTATGATTATTCCATTTATATCATCCTTATCAGACGATGTTATTAATGCTGTTCCACAAGAATTAAAAGATGGATCATATGCTTTGGGTGCTACAAAGTCTGAAACAATGGTTCGGGTTATATTGCCCGCTGCTTTACCAGGCATTATTGGTTCTATCCTTCTCGCTGTATCAAGAGCAATAGGGGAAACTATGATTGTGGTTATGGCAGCCGGTATGTCAGCAAGATTAACAGCCAATCCATTTGAAGCCGTAACAACCGTAACAGTTCAAATTGTAACGTTATTAGTCGGAGACCAAGAATTTGATAATCCAAAAACATTAGCGGCATTTGCCCTTGGATTACAATTGTTTTTATTAACTCTTTTTTTAAATTTATTTGCTTTGAAAATAGTACAAAAATATAGGGAAAAATATGAGTAGCACAATAAATCAAGATATAGCATCTTCCATTAGTTCTGCCAGAATTAATAAAGAAAAAAGATTTCAAATTTATGGAGTAGCTGCATTGTTATTTGCAATGATTATGCTTGTGACACTTTTTATTACAATTTTTAGCAAAGGTCTTAGTGCTTTTATACAAACTAAAGTTAATTTAGATATTGAACTTACCCAAGAAGTAATTGATCCAGAAGGATCAAGAGACTTAAATGTTCTTAAACAGGCTAATTATCAAAAGTTAATAGACGACAGTTTAAAATTATATGCTTTAAATTTATTTGATAAAGATGAAAAGGAATTAATAAAAAACCTTAGAATGATTCTTTCACCTATTGCTTATTTGGAATTAAGAAACTTAGTTATTGATAACCAAGATTTTATAGGGAAAACAAAAAAAGTTTCTTTCATAGCATCGGATGATATTGATCAATACTTCAAAGGAAAAATTGACATGTCTATCCCTGAAGATGATAGAAAAATAACTGATATCCAAGAAAAATTTCTAGATGATTTGCAATCAAAAGGTCAGATAAATAAAGTCTTTAACAAAACCTTGTTTACTAAATCTGATAGTAGGGAAGCTGAATTATCGGGTGTTTTAGGAGCTGTTATAGGATCTTTTTATTCATTACTTATTGCAGGTTTATTATCAATTCCTATAGGTATAGGAGCAGCTATATATCTGCAAGAGTTTGCAAAAAAAAATCGTATTACAGATTTTATTGAAATAAATATAAATAATCTTGCAGCTGTTCCTAGTATCGTTTTTGGATTATTAGGTTTAGCAATTTTTTTAAATATGTTTTTAATGCCAAGATCGGCTCCATTAGTGGGAGGTATGGTACTAGCATTAATGACGTTACCTAAAATAATTATACCCGCAAGAGCAGCGATTCTTGCAGTTCCTGAATCTATAAAACAAGGGGCTTTGGCATTAGGTGCTTCGCATATGCAATCAATAATGCACCATGTTTTACCATTAGCTATGCCAGCAATTCTTACAGGTATTATAATTGGGTTGGCTCAAGCTTTAGGTGAAACTGCCCCATTACTCATGATAGGAATGATTGCTTTTATTCCCGATACTCCATTGTATATTACAGATCCTGCAACAGCTTTACCAGTTCAGATTTTTATGTGGGCCGATAATCCAGAAAGAGCATTTGTTGAAAGAACGTCAGCAGCGATTATAATATTATTGTTTTTTTTAATTGCAATGAATAGTATTGCGATTTATTTAAGACAAAAGTTTGAAAGGAAATGGTAATATCATGACAGACACAGGAATAGTTAATATTTCTTCTTTTAATAAATTAAAAAAAAGCAAAAACATAAAGATTAAAGCTATTATTAAAAATCTATCAGTTTTTTATAGCGATAAATGTGCAGTAGATAATGTTTCTATGAATATAAATGCAAGAGAAGTTACAGCGATGATAGGTCCCTCTGGTTGTGGTAAGTCTACATTTATTCGATGTCTTAATAGAATGAATGATGTTATCGAAAATTGCACAGTTAAAGGTAGTATTTTAATTGATGGTTATGATATTTATCATCCAAAGATCGATGAAGTAAAACTTAGATCACAAATTGGAATGGTTTTTCAAAAACCCAATCCATTTCCAAAATCAATATACGATAATGTTGCATACGGCCCAAGATTACATGGTATTGCTACTAAAAAAAATGACTTGGATAACATTGTAGAAGAAAGTTTAACAAAAGCAGGCCTTTTCAAGGAAGTAAAGGATAGACTAAATGATACAGCAATTGGTCTTTCTGGTGGCCAACAACAACGTTTATGTATTGCAAGAACAATATCAATAAGCCCCTCTATTATTTTAATGGATGAACCTTGTTCAGCTTTAGATCCTATTGCAACAGCTGTAATTGAAGAATTAATAGAGAATTTAAAGAAAAGTTATACAATACTTATTGTTACTCACAATATGCAACAGGCTGCAAGAGTATCTGAGAAAACAGCTTTTTTTCATTTAGGAAAATTAATAGAGTTTGGCGATACAAAAACTATATTTACGAATCCAAGAGAGAAACAAACATTAGGATATATTACTGGAAGATATGGGTAAAAATTATTATATAAAAAAATAATGCCACATATAGTAAAATCATTTGATCAGGATTTAGATGAGATAAAAAATGTCATTAATGAAATGGCAGGAAATGTAGAAACTCAGTTAATATATGCTCTTCAATCTATTGATGAAAGAGATTCAGATTTGGCTAGAAGAATTGTTGATAGAGATGTAAAAATTGATAGTTTGTATGAACGAATTTTAGATTTATCTATTAGACTTTTTGCTCTTAGACAACCGATGGCTAATGATTTAAGATTTGTTATTTCAACAAATAAAATAGCAGCAGATATAGAACGAATTGGCGATCAAACAAAAAATATAGCAAAAGCGTCAAGATGGTTAGCAGAAATACCAACTTCAAAGAATGTTCTTTCCATTTCAAATCTTGCTAAATTAGTTCAAGATTCTTTTAGAAAAGTTATGAATGCATATAATGAGAATGATTCATCTAAAGCAAAAAAGATATGGCTTGAAGATGTAGAAATAAATAAGGGCTATGACATATTGTTTAGAGAAACTTTAACTTATATGTTAGAAGATCCAAAAAACATAGCTTCATGTAGCCAGATTATAGCAATAGCAAAAAATCTTGAACGAATAGGGGATCTCATTCAAAATATTGCTGAGATGATTTTTTTCATAAAGAATGGAAGAACTATTCCTAAAACCTTAAGTAATAGTGAATTTAATAAATATAGGTCTGAGAAAAAATATACTACCAGTATTTCTAAAATTTATAGTAAATCTAAAAAAATGGTTAAAAAGAAATAAGTATGAAAAAGAAAATTTTAGTGATAGAAGATGAAAAAAAATTGGCAAAAATTATTAAAAATTTTTTAGAAAAAAATAATTTTGAAGTTGTAGATCTATACGATGGTGAAGATGCTATAATTACTGCCGAAACCTTCAACCCAAATTTAATATTACTTGATTGGATGTTGCCAGGTTTATCAGGTTTAGAAATTTGTAGACAAATAAGAAGTAATAAATCAATAAATAAAG
>PTKQ01000042.1 GCA_002937815.1 Alphaproteobacteria bacterium MarineAlpha6_Bin2
TGGATTAATATTATTAGATTTTAATTTTTTATCAAAAAAAAGCAGTTTTTTAGTAATTTTATCTATATTTTTAAAATTTTTTTCGTTTTCTATTAATTTATAATACTTTTTCGCTTCTGTTTTCACCTTTTTAGCAATTTCCTTTCCTTTTTTGCGTTTTATATGACTATCTGTTAACTGTTTTAAATAAGTCAAATAAACTCCCGTTAATGCCCATTCTTCATTATGCCATTTACTTTGAAATTTTTTATAGGCTGGCAAACCGATTTTAAAAATATCTTTAAATCCAGTAACATATTGTTTTGCTATTAAATCTTTTTTTGAGGAATAGTTCATTGCATTGTATAAAGTAACTTTGGGCAGATAATTAACATCATATCGATTTGATTTTCCTAGACCTCCAGGGGCAGCTATTTTAATAGCTTTAAAAATTGGTAAAGAACTTTTTATATTTTGACTTTTAATAAATAAAGATATTTTTTTATATAAATTTCTTTTATCTAAGAAACCATTTTTTAAAAGGATAGATATTACTGGAGCAAATAATAAAATTATTCCTAAATTTGTATTTTTTTTGACTTTTTTTTTTATTTCTTCAACACATTTAAGAATTTTTTTACCAAAATGATAATTATTTTGTGTTAAATAATTTGCAATTATATTGGCTGATTTATAAAAATCTTTAGCAGTCATTCCATGTCCGCTAGAATATTTATGAACATTACCAGGTTTTAGAGAATCCATTTCAGCATAACAACTTAATTTAATTTGTTTTTTTAAAAAAGATTTAATTTGAGACTTCTTCATGATTTTTTTTTATTAATTTTTTTTAGAAATGCTTTTGCCAAAATTGCAGCGATGTTTTTTTTTGTGGTTTTTTGCAAGCCTTTCCATGCAGGTATACTATTAATTTCTAAAATTTTTAATTTTTCATTTTTATCTTTTATAATATCAACCCCGGCATAATCGGCTTTTACTAAAGAAGATGCTTTAATAGCGATTTTCACCATTTCTTTGTTTGGATTAATTTTAATTGGCCTAGCACCCTGACTTATGTTTGTTAGTTCTTTTTTATTTGTTCTTTTAATTGAAGCTATAACCTTTTGATGACATACCAAAATTCTGTAATCTTCCCAGTTTTTTTCTGATGTTCTTGATTTATTATTTTCAAAGTTTTGCAAATAGTAAACATTATCTAAAGATTCGTTTAATTTATTGTTTTTTAAAATTTTTATTCTTTTTCCTTGAGAACCAAATAAAGGTTTTAAAATACTAATTAATTTTTTTTTAGATTGTTTTTGAAGTATTTCTTTTGCAATCCTTTTTTTTTCTGGAACCCAAGTTAAGGGAGTTTTTAATCCAAAATAGCTTAATAAAAAAGTTGTCATTGATTTATCCGTTGTTTTTTCAATACAATCAATATCATTGAACAAAGGGATTTTAAGTGCTTTTAGAACATGAAGTATCGTTAATCTTCTAGTGATTTGTTCAAATGAACCTTTTCCTATAATCCTTACAAAACAACCATCTGGCAAAGTTTGTTCAAAGCCGGGTATGTAAATTTTTTTTTTTAAAGATGTATTTATATAACAATCTTCTAATGACCGATAAAAGACTTTGCAACTTAATTTTTGCAATTCTTTTTTAAGTTGTTTGCTATGCCAATCATGATTGTTAGAAAAAATAATTACATTCTTAATTTTTTTCATATCTAAATGATCTATTTATAAGATCACTATTTATTTTTCCTTCTTCAAAAATTTTTCCTGTATCAATTGATCTAACTGTAACTTTACCAGGACTGAAAAGGTTAGGATCTATTGAATAAAAATCACCTTTATAATCATTAAAAATATCAGCAAAAGGTTTTCCATAATCTTTTGATGATGAACTAGGTAAATTTTTTGCTAAATTCTCTAATTCATCGTCTTTCCCTTTAACATTTAAATGCACTTCTCCTCCATAAAGAATAGCATCATTAGTTCTTCCCATTGCTGTTATAAAATCTTTCGCAATAGGAGGAATAGGCGCAGAACCTTTGACATCAATTATGTTTTCAAGTGGAAACTTTAAAGTGTGTAATTTATGCAAACCTACCTCACTTACTCTGGAAACTACTTGAATAGTTCCAGCTATACTTTGGGTGGGTGTTAAAATAAAAACTAAAGAATTAGTAAGAGTATTACAATCATTTGACACTTTTTTTACAATTTCTTCTGGAGGAATTTTATCTACTTCCAGTACTAGATAAATTTTTTCTCCTTTATCTTTATATTTTATTTCTTTAAATAATTCTTCCCTTCTTGCTATAGCTCTTCCTGGACCTGAGGCTAATGCATAAAAATTTTTATATGATAAGTTCCAACCTGCATATTGACTACCCAAACAAGAAATAACAGGATGTTTAGTTGAAACTTTTGTTTCCAAAGGCCAATTTGAAAATTTAGATGTTTTTTCTAATATTACATTTCCTAGCCCCCCCATGCAAATTTCAGCAATAAGTTTTCCAGCTTCTTTCCCACCTTTTGCTTCAATCCCAGCGTCTATGATTGTGCAGTTTAAAGGACCTTTTTTAATTATAAGATTTAATTCTTTAGCGTTGTTAATTAAATTATCTACTATTTTTTTTGCTAGATTAGTAACACTTAAATCAGATTTATTCATTACCAAATTATTTTTTTAATTGTTCGGCTATTTTAAAAGCCTCTCGAAAATCTAAAAAAACTGGTTTGCCACTCTCGCACATTAATTTTAATAATTTATGTTGAACTTGTGCTTTAATTTGCCCTACAGCTAAAGCACCGATTCCATAAATTTTTGTACCTCTTATAGCATCTCCATTGAAATTGACTTCTAATCCTTCCACACCAGGAGGAGGTACTGCATTAACATCTGATACAATTTTTAAATTTTTTGCAGAAGAAAAATGTTTTTTTAATAAAGCTTCCTTTCCTGCTTTAGCAGCGCATAAAATTATATCTGCATTTTCAGACATTTTTGTTTTTTCATCATCACTAATACCCATAATTGCATTTAGATTAACTTTGTATTTTTCTTTATAATTTTTAATTCTTTTTTCAATCGGTTCTATAGCGCCCTCTCTATGTATCACCATTCCAACTTTTGCACCTTCTTGTGCAGCTATGACAGCGCAAGCTCCACCTACAATTCCTTTAGCACCAACTATTTGTAGCACTTTATCTTTTAAATCAGTTTTAAACTTTCCTTTTAGTAATTTTTTTACACATCCAATCATTGCAGCTGCTGTTGTAAATGAACCAGCAGGATCTGCAAAAATTGAAATCTCAAATGGTGGAACCATGGCTTTTTTTGCTTTTTCCATCATTTCAATTGCTTTTTCATCATCTTCTCCAGCTATAAATAATCCGGTTTTTTTGCAATCATTAGGATGACGTGAAAAAACAATGTCTTGTACTAAATCATTAATATCATCCATTTCAACATTGGTATATGTTGAAACTTTATCAAAACCAGAATCATATGCCATATTAACATCAAAAGGACTTACAAATTTTGTTGGGCTTAATGCATGTAATATGTAGGGTTTTTCTGTGTTCATGTATTTATTTTGATATTTGCCCCTATATTTTTACCTGAACATATAATAAATTGCAAATCATTACAATTTGCAAATTTTTTTTCAAGTCTATATTTCATTTTTTTTGCTTTTTGGTAGTTAGACAAAAAAGCAAACCCTGTTGGACCCCACGAAGTTTGACCATAGCCTAAAACTTTTTCTTTTTTTAAGAAATTACTTACTTTTAAAACAATATTATTCGAATATTTTCCTCCTTGCACACTGTAAAAATATTTACCCATATAATTTTGCATTTCCGTAATAGATTTTGAGAATTCCTTAAAGTTCTTTTCAACTAGAGAAGGATAAATTTTCATTAAGACTAAACGATTTAAAGAATTTTTTTTATTTGGAGGTTTTTGAAGCATTTTAAATGCTTTTTCTTCTTTAGCGCCATACAACCCTTTATTTTTATTTTGTATTAAAAGTATTTTCCATTCATTTGGAAATTTTACTTGTTTAAAGATTGGAAAAAATTTGTTTTTCATTCCTAAATCAATTAAGAAACCTCCTTGAATAAAACTTCCTATTCCAATTTTGGATCTCTTTCCTCTATCCAACATATTTCCTATTTCTAATGTATTTAAATTTAAATTATTTAACTTAGCTATTGCTGTTCCTATAGATAAAGCTAATTGGGTACCAGAACCCAATCCAACATGTTCTGGAATTGTTTTTTTAATATTAATTAAGTAATTAGATTTAATTTTATTTTTCTTACAAAAATTTATTACAAAATTAAAAGCTTTATTAGAGACATTTCCTTTAATAACTAATTTATGGTTTTTTTTTATATTTATTATTGTATTAAATTTATTAATTGTAACTCCTATGCCACCAAATGAGTTTTCTTTATTTCCACCTAAATCTAAGAAACCAAGATGTAGTCTTGCAGAAGAAACAATATTCACAGATATATTTTTTACTTGGATGAGAGGTGGGACTATATGTGTTTTATCTAATGAAGAATTATT
>PTKQ01000043.1 GCA_002937815.1 Alphaproteobacteria bacterium MarineAlpha6_Bin2
AAATTATACTTCTGATAAAAGATTGCAAATTTTGTTATGAAAAAGTTTACAAAATTCATTTTAATTTCATTTTTTTTTCTTTTTAGTCTTTTTGATTTAAAAGCAGCTCAAGAAATTAAAATAGTTCATTTAAAAAGAATGGTTGAGAGAGAACCAACTATTTATTCAATAAATCCAGAAATAATTAATAATGGCATATTAGGAAGCAGAATGGGAATTAAAGATAATAATACAACTGGTAAGTTTACAAACCAAAAATTTGAACTAATTGAAAAAAATATAATGCCTAATGAGTCTGCTAAAGAGATTTTTGAAGAATTCAGAAAAAATAATTATAATTTTTTTATTTTAGACGTTTCTAGCGAAGATCTTGATAAAATTATTTCATCAGATATTTTAGGTGATGCCATTTTAATTAATGTATCTTTAAAAAATAATGATTTCAGAAATCAAAAGTGTGACAAACAATTATTACATACAGCACCAAGTTATATGATGGTTACTGATGCGCTTATGCAATTTTTAAAAAAGAAAAATTGGACTAAACTGTTTTTAATATTTGGAACAAATAATAGAGATAAACAATTTAAAGATTCTCTTAAAATTTCTGTAAAAAAATTTGGTTTAACTATTACCAATGAAAAAAAATGGGATTTTACTCATGACTTTAGAAGAACAGCAGATTTGGAATTTGTAAAATTTACTCAAGGAGAAAAGTATGAAGTTTTAGTTTTAGCAGATGAAGGTAACACTTTTGGAGACTCAGGTAATAGTTTCGGAGATTATATACCATATAGGACTTGGAAACCAAATATTGTTGTTGGAGGAGAAGTCTTAAAACCAACTTCTTGGCATCATACACATGAACAGTGGGGAGGAAATCAAATGCAAAGTAGATTTTTAAAAAATTTTAATAGATTTATGACTAATATAGATTTTAATTCCTGGGTAGGTATAAGAGTATTTGGTGAAGCTATTACTAAAACCAAGTCATTAGACCCCAAAACGATTTTGGATGAAATATTAAAAGAAAACTTTAATATTGCTGCTTACAAAGGAAAACCTGTCAGTTTTAGAAAATGGAATAGACAATTACGACAACCAATATTATTAGTAACTCCAAGAGCATTAGTGTCCGTATCACCTCAAAATGGATTTCTGCATCCAAGAACAGAACTGGACACATTAGGAATTGATGAACCAGATACAAAATGTAAATTAAATTAAGGAATGAAAAAATTATATTTTTTTTTATTAGTATAGAAGTATGAATAAAAATATTTTAATTTTTATTTTTTTTATTATGATACAAAACTTTGCATTTGCTGAAACAATATATGTATCAAATGAAAAAGATCACAATATCACGGTTATTGATGGAAATTCTTTAGAAGTTATTAAAACAGTTAAGGTAGGGCATAGACCAAGAGGAATCATTTTAAGTAAAGACAAAAAAAAAATAATAATTTGTACTAGTGATGATAATAGAATAACAGTTTTAGATGCAGAAAGTTTAGAAATAGATTATTATTTACCATCAGGTCCTGATCCAGAGTTAATGGTTATGGATGATAATGGTAAGCTTATTTTTGTTGCCAATGAAGATGATAATATGGTTACAGTTGTTGATTATGAAAAAAGAGAAATTGTTAAAGAAATTCCTGTAGGTGTTGAACCAGAAGGAATGGCTTTAAGCCCAGATGGTAAAACTCTAGTTAACACTTCTGAAACAACAAATATGGCTCATTTTATCGACACTCAAACTCTTGAAATTAAGGCAAATATTTTAGTAGATGCTAGACCACGGGTAGCTCAATTTACAAAAGATGGAAATTTTGTTTGGGTATCATCTGAAATAGGTGGAACCATAAGTATTATTGATCCAAAAAAATTCGAAATAATAAAAAAAATAGAATTTAAAATTCCTGGACTCTCAAAGGAATCAATTCAACCAGTTGGAATAAGATTAGATAACAAAAGACAACTAGCATATGTTGCTCTTGGGCCAGCAAATAGAGTTGCAATAATTAATATGAAAACATTTGAAGTTGAAAAATATATATTAACTGGTCAAAGAGTTTGGAATTTAATCATAAACAGCAATGGAACAAGACTTTATACAACCAATGGCGTAAGCAATGATATTTCAGTTATTGATATTGAAAAACGAAAAGTTATAAAATCAATTCCTGTTGGCAGATACCCATGGGGCGTTGTAGTTAAAGAATAAATAAAAGTCTTTTGTAAATTAAATATTAAAAATGAACCACAAAGCTTTATCAATAGAATCATTAAATCATAATTTTGGTGATCTAAAAGTTTTAAATGAAATAAATCTTACTCTCAATCCTGGTGATTATTCAATATTACTTGGTTTAAATGGTGCTGGAAAAACAACTCTTTTTTCTTTAATTACCAGATTATATGACAATGAAACTGGGGCTATTGAAATTTTTTCTTACAATATAAAAAAAAATCCTACCAAAGCTTTAGCAAATATCGGAGTAGTGTTCCAGCAACCAACTATTGATTTAGATTTAACTGTTGCTCAAAATTTGTATTACCACGCTTCATTACACGGGATGAAAAAAAAAATTGCATTAGATACAGCAATAATTGAACTAAGAAGGCAAAATATGAAAGATATTTTTCATAAAAAGGTTCGGGAATTAAGTGGAGGACAAAAAAGAAGGGTGGAAATTGTACGAGCACTTATGCATAATCCCAAATTACTTTTATTAGATGAACCGACTGCTGGAGTAGATATAGAAAATAGACAACTGATAGCAAGACATGTAAAAAATCTCTGTAAGGAAAAAAAAATAGCTGTGCTTTGGGCAACACATTTGATTGACGAAGTTGATTTAAAAGGAAATTTAATTATTCTTCATAAAGGAAAAATTATGGCAAATGATTCTGTAAAAAATATTTTAAAAAATTCTAATGCTAAAAATGTATCAAATGCATTTAATTATTTTATAAAGAATTAGTTATGACTTTATTACAATTTTATTTATGTTTTAAAGGCATTGTATTTAGAGAGTCTTTGAGATTTTTTTATCAAAGGGCAAGATTTTTTTCTGCTTTAGTCAGGCCTTTGGTTTGGTTGGCAATATTCGCTGTTGGTTTTAGATCTATTTTAGGAGTAAGCAGACCTCTCGGTCAACCAGAAGAATGGCCATATCCTGTATCACTTATTCCATATGAACTTTATATAGCTGCAGGATTAATTGCGATGATACAATTGTTTAATGGTATGCAAAGCTCCCTTTCTATGGTTTACGACAGAGAAATGGGAAGTATGAGAACCTTGCTTGTTAGTCCATTTCCGAGACCTTTTTTACTAATCTCTAAACTTCTTGCCGGTGTTTTAGTAAGTATCTTGCAAGTTTTTGCTTTTTTAATTATAGCATTATTCTGGGATATCGAACCACCCATCAAAGGATATTTAATGGTTATACCCGCTTTGTTTTTATCAGGCATGATGCTTGGTGCACTTGGAATGTTTTTATCATCAGCTATAAAACAATTAGAAAATTTTGCTGGTGTTATGAATTTTGTTATATTTCCAATGTTTTTTGCCTCTTCAGCTTTATATCCTTTATGGAAAATAAGAGAATCAAGTGAAATTTTATTTTATTTTTGTTCCTATAATCCATTTACTCATGCTGTTGAATTAATACGATTTTCACTTTATGGACAATTGAATGAAAAATCTTTGGTATTTGTTTGTGTTTTTTTAGCAATATTTTTAATATTGGCAATTTATGGTTATGATCCAAGCAGAGGATTTATTAGAAAAAAGAAAATTTAAAAAATTGTTATGAAAAAAATATCATTTTTCTTACTTAGTTTTTTTTTTATTAATACTGGCCTTTTAGCAGAATTACCAGGACAAGAAAAAAATCCTGATTGGCCATGTATACAGGTATTACTTGAAGAATTAAGCTGGGGTTCAATTTGGACAGGTCCACCGTTGGATGAAAGAACTACAAAATGGAAAGAAAATGAAGAATTAAGATTATTAGCAATAAAGATTATGGATAGAAAAACAAAAGAAGAAGATGGCATAACAGAATTGAAAAAATTTATGAAAAAAAATAATTCTCCAGAAGATTTAACTTTTTTATTTCATGCTTTATTTGATAAGACAAATGAAATTTGGAAAAACAGAACACAAAAATTAAAAAATTTTGGAAAAAAACAAAGACTAACTTCTGAAAAAATCGCAAGAAAATTAGAAAAATCAAAAATTCTTTTAGAGAATCCAGAGGCTAATAAAGAAGAAATTACAAGACTAGAACAAGAAAAGTTTTGGGATATAAGAAAGTTTGAAGATAGAAGAATGCAATCAGATTATTTGTGTGAACAACCCCGATTTTATGAAAAAAGACTTGGTGTTTATAGTAAAATAATTTCAGAAAAACTTCCTTAAAAAGGATAATTATTAATTTTAGTGATAACTATATATAAAAAAT
>PTKQ01000044.1 GCA_002937815.1 Alphaproteobacteria bacterium MarineAlpha6_Bin2
AATAATATAGACTTTTCATTTAACTATAATATATATAAACCCATTAACCTATTTGTAAAATTTTATGCCTTGGAAAGAAAACAATAATGACGATGGCCCTTGGGGGGGACCTAATGGTAGAGGTGACAAACCATCAAAAAAGAAGCAAAGTATAAATTTTGACACCTACTTTGCCAATCTTAAAGATCAAATAAAAAAGATTTTTCCAGGTGGGGGCAATAATAAAAAAAATGTTTTACTTGCATGTTTAATTTTTTTTATTTTATGGTTATTAACAGGATTTTATAAAGTAAATGCAAATGAACAAGGCGTTGTTTTGAGATTTGGGGAATGGGTGAGAACAACATTACCAGGTTTACATTATCATCTTCCTTATCCAATTGAAATTGCTAAAACTCCAAAAGTTACGAAAGTTAATAAAACTGAAATAGGTTTCAGAGTAATAGGTACATCCCAAAGAATGTTATTAGAAGAAAGTTTAATGTTAACTGGTGATGAAAATATCGTAGACATCAATTTTTCAGTTTTTTGGATTATTGATGATGCTGGTAAATTTTTATTTAAATTAAGAAACCCTGAAAAAAGTGTAAAATCAGTTTCTGAAAGTGTTATGCGAGAAGTAATTGGGATAACACCTATAGTTGATGCTTTAGCAGCAGGAAGACAGGAAATAGAAACTAAATCTTTAAGCAAGATTCAAATTGTTTTAGATAATTATGAATCAGGAGTTAAAATAACTCAATTACAGCTTCAAAAAGTTGATCCACCTGACCAAGTAATTGATTCATTTCGTGATGTACAAAGAGCTAGAGCAGATAAAGAAAAAGTTATTAACGAAGCTATTGCTTATAAAAATGACCTTATACCAAGAGCAAGAGGTGAAGCTGAACAAATATTGCAAGAAGCTGAAGCCTATAAAAGAGAAATTGTAGCTAGATCTGAAGGTGATGCTGATAGATTTAATTCAGTATTAAAAGCTTATAAGAATAATGAAGATGTTACAAGAAATAGAATTTATTTAGAAACTTTAGAAAAAATTTTTCAAAATGCTACTAAAGTAATTATAGATACTAAACAAGGTTCCGGAGTTTTACCATATTTACCTTTACCAGAAATACAAAAAAGAAATAAAAGAAAAAAAAACAAATTACAAAATTTAGAAAATAATAATTTAGAAAATAATAATTTAGAAAATAATCAAAAAACAAAAAATGTTGAATAAAAAGTTTTTTATAGGAATAGTGATCATTGCCATTATAATTTTCTTTAATGCATTATTTATAGTGCGTCAGACGCAACAAACTTTAATTCTACAGTTTGGAGATCCAATAAGAATTATTCAAAAGCCTGGTTTAAATATAAAAATTCCTTTAATACAAACTGCAATTTATTATGATGTTAGAATTTTGGAATTTGATGCTGAAGTTGAAGAAGTAATTTTATCTGATCAAAAACGATTACTTGTTGATGCCTTTATTAGATATAAAATTGTTGATCCATTGAAATTTTATCAGGCTGTAGGGAACGAAAATGGATTTAAAGCAAGAGTCACTGGTTTATTATCAGGTAGTTTAAGAAGAGTTATGGGCGGTGATCCTTTAGAAGTTGTTTTATCTCAAGATAGGACGAGTTTAATGGAAAAAATTCAAGAAGGTATTAATTTGGAAGCCGTTAATTTTGGTGTTTCAATAGTAGATGTAAGAATAAAAAGAGCAGATCTACCAAAAGCAAATAGTGAAGCTATATTTGGAAGAATGAGAGCAGAAAGGGAAAAAGAAGCAAGACAATTTAGAGCAGAAGGAGCTGAAGAGTCACAGAAAATTAAAGCAAAAGCAGAAAAGAATAAAGTTATTATAGTAGCTGAAGCGAAAAAAAAATCTCAAATTATAAAGGGACTAGGTGATGAAGAGGCAGTTAGAATATACGCTAATGCTTTTAATAAAGATAAAGAGTTTTTTGCATTTTATAGATCTATGGAAGCTTATAAACAAGCTTTTCTAGAAGGTGAAGATGATCCGACTTTAATATTGTCTCCAGATAGCGATTTTTTTAAATATTTTAATAAAAGCGTTAAATAAAATTTAAATGAAGCTTTTTTTAAAAAAAAAATTTTTTTTCTTTTTTAACTTAATAACTTTTTTATTTATATTTAGTTTTTCATTAAACTCAAAAGAATTGCCGGATAGTTTTTCAGACTTAGTTGATAAATTAATACCAGCAGTTGTAAATATTTCAACAACCCAAACAATTGAAAATAAATATGATAATATGCCACAACTTCAATTTCCCCCAGGTTCACCTTTTGAGGATTTATTCAAAGATTTTTTTGATAGACAAAGTCCGCATAAAAGAAAAGCAACATCTTTAGGCTCGGGTTTTGTCATTGACGAAAGTGGTTATATTGTCACCAATAATCATGTTATTGGAAACGCTGATGAAATAGAAGTTATTTTTCAAGATGGGACCAAATTGAATGCAGAGTTAGTTGGAAATGATCGTAAGGTTGATTTAGCGGTTTTAAAGGTAGAATCAAATAAAAAATTAGAATTTGTAAAATGGGGAGATTCATCAATATCTAAAGTAGGAGATTGGGTATTAGCAATTGGAAATCCATTTGGACTAGGTGGCACTGTTACGGCTGGTATTATTTCAGCAAAATCTAGAGATATCAAAATGGGGCAATATGATAGTTTTATTCAAACAGATGCATCTATAAATAGAGGAAATTCTGGAGGGCCTATGTTTAATATAAAAGGCGAAGTAATAGGAATAAATAGTGCAATATTTTCCCCTTCAGGCGGAAGTGTTGGTATTGGATTTGCAATACCTGCAGAAATAGCAGCGCCCGTTATTGATCAACTTAAAAAATTTGGAAAAACTAGCAGAGGATGGCTTGGCGTAAGAATACAACCTGTGACCGATGAAATTGCTGAAGCCTATGGCTTATTAGATAAACCAAAAGGAGCATTAGTCGCTAGTGTAACTAGTAATAGTCCAAGTTCAAGAGCAGGAATTAAACCAGGGGACATAATTTTAAAGTTTGATGGAAAAGAAATCAATAAATCAAGAGATCTTCCTCGTTATGTAGCCTCAACAAAAGTCGGGAAAAGAGTAGAAGTAATAATTTGGAGATCTAATAAAACTAAATCTTTTTATGTAATTCTCGGTGAATTAGAAGCTTTTGAAAAAATTCATAAAGCAGAAATAACTAAAGATAAAGGCAAAAAAATAGAGAATCTAGGTTTGCAATTAAGTAATATTACACCTAATATTCGATCTCGATTCAATATACCAAAAGAAACCAAAGGTGTTTTGATATTACAAGTTGAAAGAAATAGTGTGGCAGAAGAAAGAGGTTTGAAAGCTGGAGATGTAATTTTGGCTGTTGTAAACAACAATGCAGCAAAAACTCATCAAAAAGTATCTTCACCTTTAGAAGTTATTAACGCTGTTAAAGAAGCAAAAAAATCTGGTAAAAATATCATACTTCTTTATATCCATCATTTAAATAGTACTCCAGGATACGTTCCTCTAAAATTAGGAAAAAAATAATTTTTTATATAATTACTTATTTTGTTCTTAAAATCGAAAGGAAATAACTTAATAGCTTTTGTTATTACAGGACCTACTACTTCTGGTAAAACACAATTAGCTATTGAATTAGCAAAAAAATATAAAGGAGTAATTATTAATGCAGATAGTCAACAAATATATAAAGATGTGTCAATTTTATCTTCGCAACCGAATAAGACTGATTTCAAAAAAGTTCCTCATAAATTATTTAATTTTTTAGAATTTAATAAAAATTTTTCTGTTGAACAATGGTTTTTATTAACTGAAAAAGAAATTTCAAAAGCGATAAAAAATAAAAAAACACCTATTATTGTTGGTGGAACAGGAATGTATTTGAAAGCACTTTTAAATGGTTTAGATGTTTTTCCAAAAATTCCATTATCTATTAGGAAAAAAGGAATTAAATTAATGGAGACGCTTGGTGTTAAAGAATTTTATAAAAATCTTAGAAATGAAAATTATAATTGTGTATATAATATAAGTCCTAACGATAAGAATAGGCTTATTAGATCTTGGGAAATCTATAGAGTAACAAAAAAATCTATTTACAAATTAAGAAAAAATAATAGAAAAAGAAAAATAAATCAGTTTAACTTTTTTAAAATTTTAATTCTTCCATCTAGGAAAAAAGTTTATTTAAATTGTATTCAAAGATGGGAAAACATGCTTGAATTAGGTGCAATTGAAGAAGTAAAAAAAATTATGAATAAAGAAAAAAATTCTAATGAAAAAAGTGTTTTAAAAACCATTGGTTTTAATGAATTAAAAAATTATTTAAAAAAAAAATATAATTTGGAAATAGCTTCACAAAAGTCTATTCAAACAACAAAAAATTATGCGAAAAGACAATATACATGGTTTAAGCACCAATTTTTAGCAAATAT
>PTKQ01000045.1 GCA_002937815.1 Alphaproteobacteria bacterium MarineAlpha6_Bin2
ATCTCTTAATTATCTTTAAGAATAAAATATGTTGCATCTAAATCAATTGGTCCAGATATAAAATCTCTTATTTTAATTTTAAATAAATTTTCAATATTTTTTTCATCAATAGTAGCTTTCAAATTATATTTACTTATAAAAGTTTCATAATTTTTATAATTCTTATTTCCTTTTAAAAATATATCTATCCCACCTAAGACAGCTTCTCCTTCGATATCAAAACCCGAAGGATCCGAATTAAATTTTAACCCTTCTGATTCTAGGTTCATATTATAAAAAATATTTTTTCTTTTTAGTTGAGTTAAATTCCCAATCGTTTCTAAATCTTCTAAATTGATAATTACATTACCTTCGTAATAATCTTCATTAATGGTTGTTGAAAATTTGGAAAGTGTGATTTGATTATTTTCTGGATATAAATTTCCTTCTAAAAAAATTTTATCAATTTTTAAAGGGTTTCTAAAAACAGTTGGATATTCAATAAAACCATTACCTAACTCTAATTTATTGGCATTCAATCTTCTCTTAGTGAATAAATCCATTAAATTTAAATAAACCTTAAGTGTTTTAAACTCAGCTATATTTTTGTCAGCATCTGTAAAAATTTTTAAATCATTTCCTTGAATTATTAATTTTTTAGTATTTTTATCAAATTTAATGATCGGATTTTTTATTTTCGAATAAAAAAAACCTTCTTTTTTTAATCTATTATTAAGAAACTCTTCTAGATATTGACTTTCAAATTTACCTTTATTTAAAATCCATGCTAAATATATTAACAAAGACAAAATAAATAAAAAAAATAAAGAAATTATTGATGTAAAAATTTTTTTCATAAATTATTTTACTTTTTTAAACAATGCTGTTTCTAAAAAAGTATCTATATTACCATCTAACACTGATTGACAATCAGAAGTTTCTACACCATTACGTAAATCCTTAACCATCTTATATGGGTGCATAATATAGGATCTTATTTGTCTGCCCCAACCGATTTCTAATTTTGATTCATTTCTTGACTGTTTTTTGCTTTCTTTTTTTTGCAATTCCAATTCATAAATTCTAGCCTTCAACATGGATAAGGCAGTTTCTTTGTTTTTATGTTGAGATCTATTATTTTGACATTGAACAACTATTTTAGTTGGTAAATGTGTAATTCTTACTGCACTATCAGTTTTATTTACATGTTGTCCGCCAGCACCTGATGCACGATATGTATCTATTCTTAAATCTTTTTCATTTATAACTACTTCAATTTTGTCGTCTACTACAGGATAAACCCAAACTGAAGCAAAGCTTGTATGTCTACGTGAATTAGAATCAAAAGGAGAAATTCTAACCAATCTATGTATCCCCGACTCACTCTTTAACCATCCATATGCATACTCTCCATCAATTCTCATAGTTAAAGATTTAATGCCAGCCTCTTCACCTGGATGTTCTTCTAAAATATCAAAAGCAAAATTTTTACTTTCTGACCAACGTGTATACATTCTTACGAGCATCTCTGCCCAATCTTGAGCCTCAACGCCACCTGCTCCAGAATGAACTTCTAAAAAACAGCTGTTATTATCTACTTCTCCAGATAAAAAGTTTTCTAACTCTTTTTCCTTTACTTTAGACTGCAAAATTAAAGTGTTTTTGTGAATTTCTAACAAAAGTTTGTTGTCATCTTGGTTTGTTATATTTATTAATTCATATAATTCTTCAAATTCTTTTTCTAAAGTTATGTATGAATTGATCTTTTTTTGGAGAATATTTTTCTTTTTAATTACTGATTGGGCTTCTTCTTGATCTTTCCAGAAATCATTTTTTTGTATCTTATCATCTAAAATCTTAAGCTTCTCAGAAATCTTATCAATATCAAAGATTCCTCCTTAGCATTTCTAATGAATGCTTTATTTTAATTAAAATATTTTTAGTTTCAATTTTCATCTAATTAATATAATCCTCCCAAGCCTATAATATCTTGAAAAGATTTTTTTAATTTTTCTTGATTTCTACTATTAATAAATTTTTTCGAAGCATTAGGTTCTGTACCAGGATAAAAAATTTCTAAAATAACGTTTTTATCGTTTTTTTTTGCAATCTCACCAGTTTTAAAATTAACTTTAATTAATTTAGCTCTTGATGGAATTCTAAATGGTGTCGCATCTTTTTTGTCGAGAGCTAATTGCATAAAATCTCTAAAAATTGGCGATGCTACACTTGCCCCTGTTTCCCTTAGTCCTAAAGATTTTGGTGTGTCAAATCCTACAAATACACCGACTACTAAGTCTGGTGAAAAACCTATAAACCAAGTATCATTAAAATCATTTGTAGTCCCAGTTTTGCCTGCTAACGGTTTTTTTATAACTGAAATTTTTTTTCCAGTTCCTCTAACAACAGCTCCACGAAGCATTGAAACAATTTGATATGCATTGATGGGATCAATTAATTGTTCTCTATTTTCAATAATTTTTGGTTCAAGGGTTTTGTCCCATTCTTCCTGTATACAATTTAAGCACATTCTATCGTCATGTTTTAATAATGTTTTTCCATTTCTATGTTGAACTCTATCAATTAACGAAGGTTTAATTTTTTTTCCTCCATTAACCAACATTGCATATGCAGTTGTTAACCTTAACAAAGTTGTTTCTCCAGCGCCAAGGGCCATTGATAAAACATGTGGAAGATTATTGCTTATACCTAATTTCTTTGCTTGATTAACAACAGAATCAATGCCTATCATTTGTGCTAAACGGACAGTCATTAAATTTCTTGATTTTTCAAGGCCCAATCTCATTGTACTAAGTCCATAAAATTTTCTTGTATAATTTGCTGGATTCCATTTTCCAAGGTCCGCTCCTTGATTAATAACAAATGGGGCATCTAAAATTTTTAAATTTGGCGGGTAACCTTTTTCTAAAGCTGTTAAATAAACAAAAGGCTTAAACGCAGAACCAGGTTGTCTAAATGCTTGAGTAGCTCTATTAAATTCACTTTTGTTAAAACTAATTCCACCAGAAACTGCAAAAATTCTTGCAGTATGAGGATCTAAAACAATGATAGCTCCATTAACATCTGGAAATTGACGTAATTGATAAAGTTGTAGTTCACCATACTCTAAAGATTCTTCAATTTTATTTGTTTTTTCAACATAAACAATGTCGCCTGTTGCCAAAACCTCATTAGGACTTTTTATAGGAGGTCCGAGTTTTTGTCCTTCTCTCCATTTTCTAGCCCATTTTAAATCCTGGATATTTATTCTCCCATAATCACCATTTTCAAAAACAATATTTGCGCCTAAATTATCTAATAAAATAATCGTAGCCACATTCCAATGTGGAAATTCTTTAGGAGCATCTATTAATGAAAGATCTCTTTTCCAGTTTGCATCTTGAATATTTATATTTGCAAGCGGTCCTCTCCAACCATGCCTAATATCGTATCTCAGAAGTCCTTTTTTTAAAACGTTATCAGCTATTTTTTGTAGTCTTGGATTTAATGAAGTTCTTACTGTTAACCCACCTTTATATAATGCATTTTCACCAAAACTATCTATTAAATTTCGTCTAACTTCTTCTAAAAAATATTGAGCTTCCACTGATTTAAATTTATCTCTTTTATTTATTTGAAGTTCAGAGTTTTTTGCATTAATTGCTTGGTCTTTATTTATAATTTTTTCATCGCGCAATCTTTTGATGACCCAATTTCTTCTTTTAACTGCTGCTTTTTTATTTTTTATAGGATGATAGTTATTTGGAGCTTTTGGTAATGCAGCCAAATAAGCTGCTTCTGCAATAGTTAATTCATTAAGAGTTTTATTAAAATAATTTAAACTTGCAGCTGCAACACCATAAGATCGATAACCTAGGTATATTTCATTTAAATATAATTCGAGTATTTTATCTTTAGTAAGAGTTTGTTCAATTCTTAAAGCTAAAAGTATTTCTTTAATTTTTCTTTTATATGAAATTTCACGAGAAAGAAAAAAATTTTTTGCTACTTGTTGTGTTATTGTAGAAGCGCCTTCTGGTCTTCCAGAAATATTATTTATATTTCTTTTTAAAGCTCGAATAATACCTGTGAAATCAATACCAATATGATCATAAAAATTTTTATCTTCAGCTGCTAAAAAGGAATTAATGACTAATGGGGGTATTGAATCAACTGGAACATAGGATCTTTCTTCAGCGGCAAATTCCGAAATTAATCTTCCATCACTAGCATAAACTCTTGTAATCATGGGAGGTTCGTAATTTAATAATTGCTCATGATCTGGCAAATCAAAAACAAAGTTCCAAAAAATAAAAATAACCAAGAAAAAACCAGCAAATAGAAGAATAAAAATAGAGCTAAAAATTGTTGATATTTTTTCTAATGATTTCATGAATTCTTTTATTTATAATGTTTTTTAATTTAATTTCGTTTTTTTAGTTATATTTTTTT
>PTKQ01000046.1 GCA_002937815.1 Alphaproteobacteria bacterium MarineAlpha6_Bin2
TTCTAATGAATTTTCTAAAATATGAAAAAAATTAAATAATTTAGATTTTAATGCTTTTTGATCAGAAATTTTTGTATCTTTTCTATTTTTTAAATTATTAAACAACTCATAAACTATTAATAAAACACTTTGTGATAGATTAAGAGAGTTAAATTTAATATTTAAAGGAATATTTATTATTTTATCACATAAAGAAATATCATCATTGTTTATTCCACTTCTCTCAGGGCCAAATACAATTCCAATTTTTTTATTTTTAATTTGAACAATCTCATTAATACCTTTTTTTAAATTAACAACTTTTAAGTTCAAAGATCTTTTCCTATTTGTAGTAGCGTATAAGTAATGCAAATCTTTTGTTGCTTCTTCTAAAGATTTGTAAATTTGTGCATTTCTTATTATTATATCTGCTCCTGCTGACATACTTAAAGATTTTCTATTTGGTTTCCATTTGTTTTTTACTATACGAAGATTTTGAAATTCAAAATTAAGCATAGCTCTTGCAACTGCTCCTACATTCTCTTCTAACTGAGGTTTAATTAAAATGATATAAAAATTATTATTTTTTTCTTTTCTCAAAATAACGTTATTTTAGGGCTGATTTAATTTTGGCCTTTATTAACTTATAAGTAATACTATCTTTTAAAGCAATATAAGATGCATTAATGACATTTGATGACACCCCTACTGTAGACCAACTATTTTTATTTTCATCTGAACTTTCAATAATAACCCGTGTAATTGCTTTTGTTCCCTCATCAGGTGTAAGAATTCTAACTTTATAATCTATTAAATTCATTTTTTTTAAAATAGGATATGATTTTATTAAAACGCTTCTTAAGGCATTATCCAATGCATTTACAGGACCATTTCCAGTCGAATTAGAAATATATTCTTTTTTTACTTTTACAACCACATTTGCCTTAGCAGTGTTATTTCTTTTTAAACTATCTTTTAATTCTTTAAATTCATTAACTACTTGAAATGATCTCAATTTAAAATATTCTTGTGTTTTTGCTAATTCATCCATTATAAAAAGTTCGAAGCTTGCTTCTGCTCCATCATATGAATAACCTTCAAATTCCTTTCTTTTTAATTTTCCTAATAAATAATCGAGTTTATTTTTATTTACCTTAAATCCAAGTTCCTTCAATTTCATAGATAAGTTTGATTTACCTGATTGTTCAGATACAATTATACTTCTTTTATTACCAACTATTTCTGGTTCTATATGTTCATAAGTTCTTGAATGTTTCTGAACTCCTGATGCATGTAAACCTCCTTTATGCGCAAAAGCAGACTCTCCAACATAAGGGAGGGAGGGATTATTTTTTCTAAGTAATCTTTCGTTAATAAATTTTGATATTTTAGTTAAATCTCTTAATTTTTCTCTATTTATTGATGTTTTTAAACCCATTTTTAAAATTAAAGTTGGAATTACAGAAGTTAAATTTGCATTACCACATCGCTCACCTAAGCCATTAAAAGTTCCTTGAATTTGTCTGACTCCTGATCTTACGGCGGCTAACGAATTTGCAACTGCATTCTCTGTATCATTATGACAATGAATTCCCAATTTATCTTGAGGAACATGCTGAGTTACTTCTTTCACAATTTCTTCTATTTCATTAGGTAAAGTGCCTCCATTAGTGTCGCAAAGAACTATCCATCTTGCTCCAGAAACATTTGCAGATTTAAGACATTCTAATGCATATTCTTTTTTTGATTTAAAACCATCAAAAAAGTGCTCGGCATCAAATAAAATCTCCTCAAAATAATTTTTTGAAACTTCAATATTTTTTTTAATTATAGTTAAATTTTCTTTTTCAGTTATATTTAAAGTTTGTTTGACTTGAAAATCCCAAGTTTTTCCAACAATACATAATGTTTTTACTTTAAATTTTTTTTTTATTTCATTAAATTTTTTTTTTAAAACATTTAAATTTTTATAAGTCATTCCAAAAGAAACAAGTTTAGACTTCTTTAATCTAGGAGATTTTTTAAAAAATTCAGTATCAGTATTATTTGCTCCTGGCCAACCTCCCTCAATATAATCTAAACCAAATTTATCTAACATTTTTGCTATAGCAATTTTATCACTAAGACTAAAATCGACTCCTTTAGTTTGTGCGCCATCCCTTAAAGTACTGTCATATATGTATATGTTTTTGTTTTTTATCATTTATCTTTTATCTTACATACTGGAATAGGTTTCATTTTATGCAAGCTAAGTGTTCTTATTTTTAAATATTTTTTATAATACTTACTATTAGAATTATTCATAGCTGCTTCTATTTGTTTATAAGATAAACCTAATTGATTTTCATCACTTCGTGCATCATTCCAAAGTCCGTCAGTAGGAATTGCATCTATTATTTCTTTTAGAATTCCTAACTCTCTTCCCATTTCCCAAACTTCTGTTTTGGTACAATCTGCTATAGGGGCTATATCTATGCCTCCATCTCCATATTTTGTAAAGAATCCTACTCCAAAATCTTCAACTTTATTTCCTGTCCCTACAACTATCCCATTATTGCTTTGTGCTACCTGATATAATGTAACCATACGTAACCTTGAACGTAAGTTTGCAAAGCCTTGTAAACTATTAAATTTTGATAATGTAGTTTGAAAGTTTTTAAAAATGTTATCAAGCGAAATAATAGGTGTTACAATATTTTTATAATTTTTTAACCATTCTTGATGTTTTAAACTTAAATTATGTTGTTTTTGATTTTGTTGAATAGGCATTGATACTGCAAATGTTTTCTTTCCTGTCATAGCACATATTGTGCTTACTACTGATGAATCTATTCCACCTGAAATGCCAACTATTAAAGAATCTGGCTCTTTTGGCATTGATTTACAATATTTGATAATCCAATTTTTAATGTATTCTATTCTGTCGAATATTTTCATTAATTATAACTTTCAAAAAAGTTATGATTACAATTTTTAATTATTAGCAGCAATATTATTTTTTTGTGTGCCTTTTTTTTCTTCTCTTATTCTTTTTAAAGCTTCAGCAGTTAAAAAAGCCATTTCTAAAGCTTGAGAAGCATTAAGTCTGGGATCACAGTGTGTACGATAACGATCACCTAATTTTTCATCAGAAATTTCTTGAGCACCGCCAGTACATTCGGTAACTTCTTGGCCAGTCATTTCAAAATGTACACCGCTTGCAATAGTATTTTCTGATTTGTGAATATCAAAAAATAACTCCACTTCTTTTAAAATATTTTTAAAAGGTCTTGTCTTATAATTTGATGAAGATTTTATTGTATTAGCATGCATAGGGTCACAAAACCAATTAAGATTTCGGCCCTCATCTTTTATCCTCTTTAATAATAAAGGTAGTAGCTTTGAAATTTTATCATATCCTAGTCTAACTATTAGAGTTAATCTTCCTTTTTCATTTTTCGGATTTAATTTGTCAATTAATTTTAATAAATTATCACTATTTAATGTCGGTCCTACTTTCAATCCTATTGGATTAGCTAAACCACTTAGAAAGTTTATATGCGCCCCATCTATGTTTCGCGTTCTATCACCTACCCATAACATATGAGCAGAACAATCATACCATTTACCTGTTGTACTATCAATTCTTGTAAGCGCTTCTTCATATAAAAGAAGTAAGCTTTCATGTGAAGTAAATAATTTCATTTCTCTTATTTCGGGGACAGTTTCAGATTTTACTCCACACGCCTCCATAAAAGATAGGGATTCTGAAATTTGATCAGCAATTTTCTTATATTTCTCTCCCTGTGGATTTTTTTCAACAAATCCTAAATTCCATCTATGTACTTGATTAAGATCAGCGTAGCCTCCTTGGGAAAGAGCTCTTAACAAATTTAATGTAGAAGCAGATTGATTATATGCTCTTAGCATTCTTAATGGATCCGGAGTTCTAGATTCTTCAGTAAAATCAAGTCCATTAATTATATCTCCTCTATAAGATTCTAATTCTTTGCCATTCCTTTCTTCAGTTGGTTCCGATCTTGGCTTTGCAAACTGTCCTGCCACTCTGCTTACTTTTATAACAGGCATTGAAGCTCCAAAAGTTAAAATTACAGACATCTGCAATAATACCCTTAAGGTATCTCTAATATAATTAGGATGGAAATCAACAAAACTTTCTGCACAATCTCCTCCTTGCAAAACAAAACATTTACCTTCTGATGCATCTGCTAGATATTTTTGTAATTTTCTAGACTCGCCAGCAAACACCAAAGGGGGCAGATTTTTTATTGTTTTTTCAACTTTTTCCAAAGCCTTTTTATCAGGATATTCTGGTACCTGTTCTATAGACTTTTTTCTCCAATCAGTTGGTTGCCATTTATTTGTCATATTAATAATTTAAATATTTTCTTAGTAGATATAATTAATAATATTAGTTAATTATTCAATT
>PTKQ01000047.1 GCA_002937815.1 Alphaproteobacteria bacterium MarineAlpha6_Bin2
TAATTATGATAAATCTTTTAGTTTTAAAAGAAACAATCAATAGTGAGAAAAGAGTTGCTTTAGTACCAGATGAAATTAAAAAATATTTTGATCTTGGTTTTAAAGTTACAATTGAAAAAGATGCTGGTATTCACTCAGGCTTTACAAATGAAGAGTATAAAAAGCTTGATGCTAATATTACTGAAAATGTAATAAAGGTGATTAAAGAAAGCGATGTTGTTATAAAAGTTCAAAAACCAGATCTTAGATTAATAAAAGAAATGAAAAACGAGTCAATTATAATAGGTCTTTTGACACCAAAAAAGAATTCTCCTGAGAACAGTATTTACAATAAGAAAAAAATTAGTGCTTTTTCCATGGAAAATATTCCAAGAATATCCCGTGCGCAAGATAAAGATGTTTTGTCCTCCCAAAGTAACCTTTCTGGATATAAAGCTGTTCTAGATGCAGCACATGAATATTCTAGAAGCTTTCCTATGATGATGACAGCAGCTGGAACATTAACTCCAGCTAAAGTTCTTATTTTAGGTGCTGGAGTTGCAGGATTACAAGCAATTGCAACAGCTAAACGTTTAGGTGCTATTGTATCTGCATATGATGTAAGATTAGCTGCAAAAGAAGAGGTAGAAAGTCTAGGAGCTAAATTTATAATTTTTGATGAAGAAGCTCTAAAAAAAAGTCAAACCACAGGCGGATATGCCAAAGAGATGGGAGCAGATTACAAAAAAAAACAAGAACAGGCTTTAGAAAAAGCTATTCCAAAAAACAATATAATTATTTGTACTGCATTAATTCCTAACAAGCCTGCTCCACTATTAATTTTAAAAAAAACTTTAGAAAAAATGCAGCGAGGTTCAGTTATTGTAGATTTAGCTGTTGAAACAGGTGGAAATTGTGAATTGTCAGAAATTGATAAAATTATCGATCATAATGGTGTAAAAATTATTGGTTATGCAAATTATCCAAGTAGAATTCCAGGTGATTCTAGTACATTATATTCAAGAAATCTTTTTAACTTTATAAAGATTTTGATAAACCAAGAAACAAAAAAAATAAAAATAGATTTAAAGGATGAAATTATTGAAAAAACATTAATAGCACACCAAGGAAAATTAATGAATTTATAATTATGGAACACTTATTATATGAAACCACAGTTTTTATTTTAGCTATATTCGTAGGTTATTATGTAATATGGAGCGTTACTCCAGCACTACATTCTCCTTTAATGTCAATAACTAATGCGATTTCAAGCGTAATTATAGTAGGTGCATTAATAGCGGTTGGTCCAGAACTTTTTGGTATTTCGAAAATTTTGGGTTTTATTGCAGTAGTTCTTGCATCTGTAAATATATTTGGAGGATTTATCGTTACTCAGAAAATGCTGCAAATGTTTAAAAAGAAAAAAAAATAATTATGGAACAAAATTATTCAATATTTGCATATTTAATTTCAGGTATTTTTTTTATTTTAGCTCTTAGAGGTTTATCATCACCAGAAACAGCAAGAAGAGGAAATGTTTTCGGTATTTTAGGGATGATAATAGCAATAATTACTACTTTGCTTTTACCAGTTATTGAAAATTATGTACTCATTGCTTTAGCAATATTAATTGGAGGAGCTATTGGAACCTCAATTGCTCTTAAAATAAAAATGACAGCCCTACCACAACTAATTGCAGCTTTTCATAGTTTAGTTGGTTTGGCAGCTGTTATGGTTGCAGGTGCGGCTTTTCATAATCCAAGTGCATACGGTATTGGTCAAACAGGTAACATACCAACAGCAAGTTTAATTGAAATGAGTTTAGGATCATCTATTGGCGCCGTCACTTTTTCTGGATCTATAATTGCATTTACTAAATTACAAGGAATTATGTCAGGAGGTCCAATTACTTTTAAATTTCAGCATTTTTTAAATGCTGCTCTTGGCTTAATTTTAATATCTGTTGTTATTTTATTTTGTTTACATCAAACACAAAACTTTTTTTGGGGACTATCAATTCTTGCATTTATTATTGGATTTTTAATTATCATACCAATTGGAGCAGCAGATATGCCAGTTGTTATTTCTATGCTAAATTCATATTCAGGATGGGCTGCTTGTGGTATTGGTTTTACATTATCAAATAATCTTTTAATTATAACAGGTGCATTAGTTGGGTCTTCTGGAGCAATATTAAGTTATATTATGTGTAAAGGAATGAACAGATCCTTTTTTAGTGTAATTTTAGGAGGTTTTGGTGGAGATACTGAAATACAAAGTAATGCAAAAGTTGAACAAAAACCTTTTAAAAGTGGGGATTCAAATGATGCAGCTTTTATAATGCAAAATGCAGAATCAGTAATTATTATTCCAGGGTATGGAATGGCAGCAGCACAAGCTCAACATGCTTTAAAGGAAATGTGTGACCTTTTAAAGAAAAAAGGAGTAAATGTCCGATATGCAATTCATCCGGTTGCTGGAAGAATGCCAGGACATATGAATGTTTTATTAGCAGAAGCAAATGTTCCATACGATGAAGTTTTAGAATTAGATGCAATTAATAGAGACTTTCCTTCTACCGATGTAGCATTTGTTATAGGTGCCAACGATATTACTAATCCTGCTGCAAAAACAGATCCAAAAAGTCCAATTTACGGAATGCCTATTTTGGAGGTAGAAAATGCTAAATCAATTTTATTTAGTAAAAGATCTTTAGGAGTCGGTTATGCAGGTGTAGAAAACGAACTTTTTTTTCGTGATAATACAATGATGTTATTTGGTGATGCAAAAGAAATGTGTGAAAGCATCATTAATGTTATTAAAAAATAATTTATATTTTTTTTTCAACTAAATTCCAGAATTTTTTTTCTAGATTTGTATTTTCAAGTTGGTTTATTTCTACAATTCCTGTAGGCGATGTGACATTAATTTCTGTTAAATAATTTCCAATGATATCAATACCAGCAAAAAAAAGACCTGTTTTCTTTAACCAGGGCCCAATCTCTTTACAAATATATTTATCTCTTTTAGTTAAAGGAGATTTGTGAGCACTTCCTCCTTGACTAAGGTTAGCTCTTATTTCATTAACTGCTGGAATACGTTTCATTGATCCTACAGGTTTTCCATTAAATAAAATTATTCTTTTATCTCCATATTTTATCTCGGGTAAAAATTTTTGAACTATTAAAGGAAGTTTTTCTTTTTTTACTACGGTATTTAATTTTTTATCTAGATTCTTATCCTTTAAAGAAATTTTGAAAATTCCTTTTCCACCTTTTTCATAAAGGGGTTTTATGATGCTTTCATTATATTGTTTTATAAATTTTTTTATTTGATTTACATTTTGTGAAATAAGAGTTGGAGGTATTAGATGTTTAAAAAATGTTACATATAATTTTTCTGGCGCACTGCGAACACTCTGGGGATCATTTATAATTATAGTTTTAGGATTAAGATGTTCCAAAAGATAAGTTGCTGTAATGTAACTTAAATTAAAAGGAGGATCTTGCCTCATTAATATAACATTCATCTTTGATAAATTTGTATTTTTTTGTGGTCCCAATTTAAATTCATACTTGTTTTTTTTTTTAATAATTTTTAAGGAGCAAAGCAATGCAAAAACTTGGTGGTCTTTTAAAGATAATTGATTTGGTTGGTACATAAAAATTTTATGTCCTCTATTTTGTGCTTCGTTTGCTAAAACTAAAGAACTATCAGATTCTTGATGAAGTCTTTCCAAAGGATCCATTTGTATTGCAATTTGCAATTTTTAATCCTCTTTTTTTTGAAGTTTTCGTTGGTATTTTTTTCTTCGAGGGTCATCTTTCATCATAACATGGCTTACTACTTTTATAACACCTTTTATATCATTGGAATGATTTACCACTCTTTTTAATTCTTTTTTATTTTGAGCAATCCCTATAACGTATAAGGTCCCATTTACCGATTCAAAATTGTAATTTATAGAACGGATTTTTTTGTCAGCTATTATTTTATATCTTATTTGAGTTTTGATTTTTACATCGTTAAGATATCTTATAATACCTCCTTTATTGGTTACTTCTATTTCATTGATAACTTCCCTAACTCCTAAAACTTTCCAGGCTAACTTAATAGCGTCCATTCTATATTTGGCTTTTTTTACACTCCCTGTTAATAAGACTCTTCCTTCTACTACTTCAATTTCAACATTTAAAAACATATTTATATCATGATTTATAAGTTCTTTGTTAACCGCAGCATCAATCATTCCATCACTCATTGCTTCTTTGATACCCTTTTCTTTTACACTAGACGAAGTAACATTAACTGCAGCGCAGGAACCTAGGAAAACGACAACTAATATCAAATAAAAAAATTTTGCAATTTTTGTTTTCATTTAATTTATA
>PTKQ01000048.1 GCA_002937815.1 Alphaproteobacteria bacterium MarineAlpha6_Bin2
CACCAAATAAGCTCGCAATTATTAATAAAAACAAATTTAGATCAAGAGATTGAGAAGTGGGCAAAAGAAAAATTTGTTTTAAAAGGGAATAGTGGCAAACTAAAGATTAAGATAAAACAGGAAAAAATATTTGATAATTTTTTTCAAGAACATGCTGATAAATTTAGTTTTGTTCCAAAAGACGGAATATCATATAAAATTATTTTTAAAGTTATTGTTTTAGCTGAAAATAATAAACATAATGCTTATGCAAAAATAGAGTCGAAGATAACTGGAAAAAGAACGTTTTTAGGAAATTTTTCAATAAATGATAGATCAAAGGGTATAGATCAATCAATTAAGAAAATGATAGTCAAACTAGAAAATAATATTGAAGACGAAATAAATAAAAAATTTCAAGACTTTTTAACAAACAAATATAATTAAAATTAATCTTTCCAGAAAGTTGGAGTTAAAAGAACAATTACAGCAAGTAATTCAAGTCTTCCAATTAACATTCCTAGAATAAGAACCCATTTGCTTGGATCTGATAATTCAGCAAAAGTTTTAGTTGGGCCTATAACGTTTCCAAGACCCGGTCCAACATTCGCAATACTACTCGCGGCGCCTGACAAAGATGTTAAAATATCATTTCCTAGGAAAGACAATATTAAAATTAAAATTATATAAGTAACTATAAACATAAAAAAATAACCCATCACAGATGTTGTAATTGCTTCGGATACTGGCATTTTATTATATTTTGGAATTATCACACTATGAGGCTGAAGTAATTTAACAATTTGTGCTTTTGCAGTTTGGTATAAAATTTGAAGTCTAAAAATTTTAATTCCACATGTTGTGGATCCAGCACACCCTCCTATAACCATTAAAAATAAAAAAAGAATTGTTGTAAATGAACCCCAATTATTGAAATCTTGAGTTGAATAGCCAGTTCCAGTAAAAATAGATATAGTATTAAAAATAGAAGATCTAAAATTAGCAAAAAAGTTACCAGTAGTTTGATATTTCCAAAATGCAACAGCTATAATTGAAAAAAGCACAAGTAATAAAAAAGATTGTACTTGGCTATCTTTAAAAAGAGAAAATATATTCCCTTTGACTGTTTGTAAATACAAAACAAAAGGCAATGACCCTAGTAACATAAAAATACTAATAACAATTTCTATATTTAAATTATTGAATTTTCCAATAGAATTATCAGAAGTGGAAAAACCTCCGGTAGCTATAGTTGTCATCGAATGGTTAATAGCATCAAAAAAAGACATGCCATAAAACCAAAGAAAAAAAGCACATAATAATGTTAAACTTAAATATATTGTTCCAATAGCATTAGCTATTTGAGCTGCACGAGGTAAAACTTTTTCTGATGAAACTGATGACTCACTCTGAAACAGTTGCATTCCACCAATATTTAAAATTGGTAATATTGCAATTGCAATTACAATAATTCCAATCCCACCAATCCATTGTAATAATGATCTCCAAAATAAAATGCCATGAGGCAAACTATCTAATCCTGATATTACAGTTGAACCAGTTGTTGTTATACCCGACATAGATTCAAAAAAAGCGTCTGTAAAAGATAGTTGCAAATTAGAAAAAATAAATGGGATGCATCCAAATAATGCAATAAATACCCAACTTAGAGTTGTTAAAAGAAAAGCTTGCCTAATAGATAAATTAAAGTCACTTGATTTATTCGCTAAGATAAATATAACGCCAACAAAAAGACATATTAAAGAAGTAATAATAAAAACTTGCCATTCATCATTCCCTAAATACGCATCAATTATCCCTGGAATACACATTAGAATCGAAAGAGCTGAAAGTAAAAAACCAATAATATAAAAAACAGGTCTAAATTCCATAGATAAAATTTTTTAAAATAACTTTAGCGATTTAAACTGAAGGTTTATTATATCCTATTATATTAAGAAATTCTCTTCTAGTATCTGAATTATTTCTGAAAATTCCAAGCATACGACTTGTTACCATTCTTGAATCTGTTTTATGTATACCTCTTGTAGAAATACAAAGATGAGAAGCTTCAATTATCACGCCTACGCCTTTTGGTTGTAGCACTTCATCTATAGAGTTAGCAATTTGAGCAGTTAATTTTTCTTGAATTTGAAGTCTTTTAGAAAATACTTCAACTACTCTTGCTAATTTACTTAATCCCACTACTTTATTTTTAGGTATATAACCAATGTGCGCTGTTCCAATGAATGGAACCAAGTGGTGTTCACAGTGTGATTCTAATCTAATATCTTTTAGTACAATCATTTCATCGTAACCATCAACTTCTTGAAATTCTTTTGATAAAATTTCTCTTGGATCATTATTATAACCAGCAAAAAAATTTTCATACGCCTTGATTACCCTATCAGGTGTTTCAATTAAACCTTCACGATCAGGATCATCTCCAGCCCATTTAATTAATGTTTTAACAGCCTCTTTTACTTCTTCATGAGTTGGCTTGATCTTTATCTTGTTTAAATTTTTTATTTTTTCAATTTTGGACATTTTTATTTTAATTTGTTGACCCCGTTTCATGAGGACTGTCTAGAGAAAAAGGTGGAATACTAACATTGAAAGAACCTCCATTTTTTTTTTCCATTTTGTAAAAACCCATCATAAATCCTGAAGGTGTTTTTAAAGGTGTTCCCGATGTATATTCAAAGGAACTTCCTGGTGAAATAAATGGTTTTTCTCCAACAACACCAGATCCAGTGACTTCTTGTACTCTACCAAGAGAGTCAGTGATTTTCCATGACCTGCTTAACAATTGGACAGTTTCATTTCCAACGTTTTCAATTTTAATATGATAGGCCCATATAAATCTTTTTTCTTCTGGATCAGAATGTTCCTCTAGAAACTCTGGTTTAACAGTTATTTTGATTTTCTTAGTTATTTCTTCGTACACTTTTGTTATCCCAACACAAATTATTTCTTATATCTTAAACGTGGAATGATTCACCACACCCACATCGTCCTTTTTCATTCGGATTATTGAATACAAATCCTGATTCTATTTTATTATTAACATAATCCATTTTTGATCCTAAAATAAACATTATAGTTGATGGTTCAACAAAAATTTTTATATTTTCTATAGAGATTTCTTCATCTCCATCTTTTTTATTTTTTGCATACTCTATTTTGTAGGAATGTCCCGAACAGCCTTTATTATCAATATCAATCCTAAGACCCACACAGGAGTCTTCTGCTTTAGACATTATAAATTTAATTCTATCTATTGCTGCCTTAGTTAATGTAATAATTTTTTTATCGTTATTATCCATTTATTTATCCCATATCTAATTCTACTTTTGCCCCTTCAGACATCATATCAGGTGTCCATGGTGGTTCAAAAACTAATTTTAAATTTACATCTTTAACACCTTCAGCCTTTTTGGCTGATTGTTTTACTTGTTCCGGAAGAATTTCAGCAACTGGACAATTAGGAGATGTTAAAGTCATTATTATATTAACAAAACCTTTAGAGTTTACTTTTAAATCATAAATCAGACCAAGTTCATAAATATCTACAGGAATTTCCGGATCATATACTGAGTGCAAATTTTTAATAATATTTTTTTTTATTTTATTACTCATATGGATAAATATAGTTAAAAAAAATTATCTTAAAAGCTTTATTGCATTTTTTATTGCGTCTACACACTTATCTATTTCATTGAGTGTATTATAAATACCAAATGATATTCTTATAGTAGCAGGAATATTAAAAAAATTCATCAATGGTTGACAACAATGATGGCCTGTTCTAACAGCAATACCTTCATTATCTAATATAGTTCCTATATCATTTGGATGGACATTTTTAACAATAAAAGATAAAATTCCTGTCTTATTTTTTGCTGTTCCTATTATTTTTACATTATTTATTGAATTCATTTTATTAGTAATATATTCCAGAAGTTTTTGTTCATGTAAAAAAATATTTTCTAATTTAATTTTAGCTACATAATCAATAGCACTGCCTAAGCTTATCGCACCGACTATATTAGGGGTGCCTGCTTCAAATTTATAAGGAGCTTCTTGGTATGTTGTTTTATCAAACGTGACACTAGATATCATTTCTCCGCCACCTTGGTAAGGTTTCATTTTTTCTAAAAATTTTGATTTACAATATAAAACTCCTATACCTGTCGGGCCATAAATTTTATGACCGGAAAAACAATAAAAATCAGCATCCAATTTTTTAATATTAACAGGTATATGAGGGACAGATTGACAACCATCAATTAAAACAGGAATATTTTTTTTGTGGGCGATTTCTATCAATTCTTCTAATGGAAGAATTGTTCCAAGTGCATTTGAAAC
>PTKQ01000049.1 GCA_002937815.1 Alphaproteobacteria bacterium MarineAlpha6_Bin2
ATATTTATAAATTTTTTAATATTTTTAATATAAAGAGACAATATGTCAAAAGATGAAAAAGTTTTCAGCGAAGAAGAAATTAAAGAAAGAATCAAAAAAGATATTCCACATTGGCGTTATGAAGATAAATGGATAAGGAGAAAGTATAAAACTCAAAGCTGGAAGTCTACATTAATGGTTATTAACACTGTAGGTCACTTATCTGAAGCTGCGTGGCACCATCCTGATATAACAGCATCTTATGCTTGGGTTGAAGTGCGTTTAATGAATCATGCGGCAAAAGGAATAACGGAAAAAGATTTTGAGTTGGCAAAAAAGATTGAAGAAACTATTCAGTGGGATCCATCTAAAGAAGAAAGCTCCTTGGAAGGCACTCCAAAAAAAGACCAAAGATTTGCGTACATTAAGTATGATAAATAATTTTTAAATTTTTTATTTGTTATGCAAAGTTTTATTTGTCCATTTTGTAGTTTACTTTGCGATGATATTCGTTTAGAAATTAAAAATAATTCTTTTGTTCCTTTAAATTCTAATTGTTTAATTCTCAAAAAATCCTTAAAGAGAAAAATTAAAGATCACTTTCCAAGAATAAAAGGAAAAAAAACAACAATGTCAATTGCGATAGAAGAATTAGCAAAATTAATAAAAAAAAGTAAATCTATTTTATTTGCTGGGATGGGCACTGACACAAAAGGTACAAAAGTATCTTTAGATATTTTAGATAAATTTGGGGGAACCATTGATCATTTTTCAGGAGATTCATATTCTAAAAACTTAAAAAGTATTCAAGAAATAGGTGGCGTATATATAACTCTGGCTGAATTAAAGAACAGATGTGACACTATAATTATTATAGAAACTACAGATCAAACCGTTCCTAGATTATTTGAAAAATATATTTTTCCTAAAGAAACTATTAACAAGATTAAAAAAAGAAAAATAGTTTATATTGGTTCAAAAAAACCCCAATTTTTATTAAAAAATAAAAATCGATTTGCTTTTAATTCTATATATTTAAATTCACAAAATTTATTAAATCTTATTTCCCAATTAAGACAAAAAATAAATAATAACTCTTTGGATAGTACTAAGGATAAAAATCTAACTTTTTTGTTTAAACTTTTAAAAAATACTAATTATGGCTCAATAATTTTGTCAGCTTCAGAACTTGATAAAGATTTATGTGATTTAATTATAAATGAAATAAACTTACTCATCCAGGATTTAAATAAATTTACAAGGTTCGCTGGAATGTTTTTATCAGGCATTCACCATCTTGTAACTGTTAATGAAGTTTTATTATGGCAAACAGGTTTTCCTATAAGAACAAATTTTTCAAAAGGATATCCAAGACATAATATTGATCAATTTTCAACAACTAGATTATTAGCAAAAAAGGAAGTGGATTTGGTTGTATGGATAGATTCTTTTCATGAAGAAAAAATTACTTTTAAAAAAAATATTAAGTCAGTTTTATTGGGAATACCTACTCATCCTCAAAAAAAAAATGCTGATATCTTTATCCCATTAGGAACTCCAGGACTAGATCACAATAGTCATTTGTTTAGAGTTGATAAAGTTGTATCAATGCATTTAAAAAAAATTAGGAATATTTCTTTGCCTAGTGTATTTGAAGTTTTGAGTAAAGTTAAAGAAAGAATATAAAATGATAGTAAGAATTAAAAATGCAAAAGTTTATGATCCGACCAACAAAGTTGATGGTAGAATAAAAGATATTTTTATTAAAGATGGAAAAATTATTAAAAGACCAAATCCTAAAGAAAAAATTTCCCAAGTTATTAATCTAAAAAACAAAATCGTTATGCCTGGAGGTATTGATATTCACAGTCATATAGCCGGTGGAAAAGTTAATTTAGCCAGATTGCTTCTACCTGAAGAACATCGAAAATATTTATATTCATCTACTAATAACTTAAGATCGGGTTCTGGCTTAGGAACATGCACTTCATTTCACATAGGTTATAAGTATGCTAAACTAGGATATACAGCAGTTTTTGAACCAGCAAGTCTTCCAGCAAATGCAAGATCTACAATAATAGAAATGAGTGACATACCGTTAATCGATAAAGGATGCTATACTGTTCTGGGTAACGATGATTTTTTATTGAATCTTATACAAAAAAAAACAAGTCAAAAAAAAATTAATGACTATGTTGCATGGATTTTAACATCAACAAAAGGATTAGGAATAAAAATTGTTAATCCGGGTGGAATTAATGCATTTAAATTTAACCAACGAGAATTAGATTTAGATGCAAAAAATAAAAAATATGGAATCACACCAAGATCAATATTAAAAATTTTAACAAAATCTCTTATAGATTTAAAAGCACCCCATCCCATACATGTACATGGTTGTAATTTAGGTGTTCCTGGAAACGTTAAAACTACTCTAAAGCAAATTAGTGCTGTTGAAGGGAAACCCATGCATCTAACTCATATTCAATACCATTCATATAGTAATGAAGGAGATAGAAATTTTTCATCTGGAGCTGCAATACTTGCAGAATCTATTAATAAAAATAAAAATATTTCTTGTGATATTGGGCAAGTTATGTTTGGGCAAACAGTAACGACTTCAGCTGATACAATGAGCCAGTATAGAAATCATTCTTTCGCTCATCCAAAAAAATGGATTTGTGCAGATATCGAATGCGAAGCAGGTTGCGGAATAATCCCTTTTGAATATCGTGATAAAAATTATGTTAATGCACTTCAATGGGCAATTGGGCTAGAATTATTTTTGCTTATAAAGGATCCTTGGAGAGTGTATTTAACAACTGACCATCCTAATGGAGCTGCTTTTACAGCTTATCCAAGATTAATTAAGCTTCTTATGGATAGAAGTTTTCGTAACGAAGAATTAGAGAAAATTAATAAAGATTCTCAAAATAATTCTATTTTAAAAAGTTTAAAAAGAGAATATAGCCTTTATGAAATAGCAATTTTAACAAGATCTGGTCCTGCAAAAATATTAGGTTTAAATAACATAGGCCATCTAGGTGAAGGGGCAAAAGCAGACATAACAGTATATACTGAACATCAAGATAAAGAAAAAATGTTCGAAAACCCTTTTTTAGTTTTTAAGGATGGCCAAATAATTGTAAAAAATGGAACAATTAAGAAAGTTATAAATGGTAAATTATATATTGCAGAAGCAGAATATGACCAAAGTATTAAAAAAGAAATTAGTATATATTTTGAAAAATACATAGGAAGAAAAATGTCTTCTTTTGAAATACAAAATCAGGAACTTTGGGATCATGGACTAGAATTAGAACAGATTCGTTGTAGTAGAAATGATTATTAATGGAATAAAAATAGAAAAAACTTTTGCTGAAGCTTTTCCAATGAAAGCCACGAGAATTATTGTTACAGCAGAAACAAAATATTGGGTTTCTAAAGCTGTTGAAAGTATGACGGGTTTTGCTACTTCAGTAATTGCTTGTGGTTGTGAGGGCGGCATTGAAAAAGAAATAAAAGAGTCATCGACACCAGATGGAAGGCCAGGGGCAGCTGTACTTCTTTTTGCAATGGATAGCAAAGGTTTAGCCAAGCAGGTTCTAAAAAGGATAGGTCAATGTGTTTTAACCACCCCAACAACAGCTTGTTTTTCAGGATTAGAATCCAATGAAAAAATAAGCTTAGGACAATCACTTAGATATTTTGGTGATGGTTTTCAAATCTCAAAAAAAATAGAACATAAACGTTTTTGGAGAATTCCTGTGATGGATGGAGAATTTGTTATTGAGGAAAAAACAAGCGTTACCCCTGCAATAGGTGGAGGCAACATATTAATTCTTGGTTCTTCAAGAGGACACGTTTTAAAAGCAGGACAGATTGCAGTAAAAGAGATGAGTAAAGTTGAAAATATTATTTTACCATTTCCAGGCGGTCTAGTTCGTTCAGGCTCTAAAATAGGTTCTAAATATAAAGGTCTTATTGCATCCACAAACGATGCTTATTGTCCAACATTGCAAGGTGCAACAAAAACAAATTTAAATAATGAGATAGAAGCAGTCCTAGAAATTGTTATTGATGGTATTAATGAAGAAGATATTGCAAAAGCTATGAAAAAAGGAATTATTACAATTTGTAAAAATTCTAATAAAGGAATTAAAGTCATTTCAGCTGGAAACTATGGTGGCAAATTAGGAAAATACCATTTTCATTTAAGGGAAATAATGAAATGAGTTATTTAATTTTAAGATTAAAAAAAAAATTAATATTTCGCTTAGATCTTGGAGAAATTGTTCCCGATAAATTAAAAAATAAAAAAAAAAATGTAAATAATTTAA
>PTKQ01000005.1 GCA_002937815.1 Alphaproteobacteria bacterium MarineAlpha6_Bin2
CAAGCAAGCTGGATAATTCTTCAACCCTTTTTAAAAGCTAAAAGTACTTCTGAAGAAGATTGTTACGATTTTTATAAAAAATTAATACCTCATACAAAAGACACAATAGTTGGAATACAAAATGCAATTGAATATATAGGTGTTGGGTTAACACCAAAAAAAATTATAAAACTTTATAAATCTTTTCCAAATTTTAGAGCCATAAAAAGCGAAGCCTCTTCAGTATTTATGGAAAATGAAATTAGTCAATATCCAAGAGATCTTCATGTTTTTAATGGAAGAGGCGGACAAGAAATAGTTGATAATTTTATTATTGGCTGCAAGGGAATAGTTCCTTGTTTAGATGGTGCAGATAAATTTATTAAAATTTATAATTTTCTTCAGAAAAAAAATATTAATAGTGCTAAAAAAGAATATGAGAAAATTCTTCCAGCGATAGTTTTTATTATGCAATCCATAAATACTTTAGTTTGTTATGGAAAACGTATTTGCGCATATCGAATGGGTGTTAAAGATGTTTATGATAGAAAACCATTTCTTAGTCCAACAGATTATGGTATCAAAAAATCCAAAGAAATCGCAAAGCAGTTAGGGAGGCTTTAATGTCTAAAGATAAAAAATATCGCTCTAGTGATTGGTTTAATTCAACAACACATAGAAGAGACACTTTTATTCATCGTGGCTGGATGAGAAATCAAGGCCATCCTACCCATCTTTTTGATGGGAGACCGGTTATTGGAATATGCAATACATGGTCAGAACTAACACCATGCAACGGTCATTTTAGAGAAATAGCTGAATTTGTAAGGCGAGGAGTTTATGAAGCAGGAGGCTTTCCATTAGAGTTCCCAGTGTTTTCAGCAAGTGAGTCTAATTTACGACCAACAGCGATGCTTTTTCGTAATCTTGCAAGTATGGATGTCGAAGAAGCAATTAGAGGAAATCCAATGGATGGAGTCGTTCTTCTTATGGGATGTGATAAAACCACGCCATCATTATTAATGGGAGCAGCCAGTTGCGATCTCCCAACTATAGGAGTTTCTGGCGGACCGATGTTAAATGGACATCACCAAGGAGATGTAATTGGGTCCGGAACTGGTCTTTGGAAGTTAGATGCTGATTTGAATGCAGGATTAATATCTGAAGAAGATTTTGTTGGAGCTGAAATTTCCATGAGCAGATCTAAAGGACATTGTATGACAATGGGCACAGCTTCTACGATGGCTAGCATGGTAGAATCTCTTGGGATGGCACTACCTCATAATGCAGCTATTCCAGCAGTTGATGCTCGTCGATATTCAAATGCTTTCCACTCAGGAAAAAGAATTGTTGAGATGGTAAAAGAAAATTTAATCATGTCAAAAATTATAACAAAAGAATCTTTTGAAAATGCAATTATAGTTAATGGAGCAATAGGAGGATCAACAAATGCTGTAATTCATATGGCGGCAATTGCTGGTCGAATGGAAATTGATTTAACGTTAGATGACTGGGAAAGATGCGGTAAAGAAATTCCAACTCTAGTTAATTTACAACCATCTGGAACATATTTAATGGAAGATTTTTATTATGCTGGAGGTGTACCAGCAGTTATAAAGAGATTATTAGATAAAGGGCTTCTCAACAAAGACGCATTAACAGTAAATGGTAAAACGATTAATGAAAATAATAACAAATCAGCATGTTGGAATGATGAAGTAATTAGAACCTTTGACAATCCTTTAACAAAAGATGGCGGTATAAAAGTTTTAAAAGGTAATATTGCTCCTGATGGAGCAATATTAAAGCCCTCAGCAGCATCACCACATTTGATGAAACATACTGGAAAAGTAGTCGTTTTTGAGAGCGTTGAGGAATTTCATGAAAAGATACATGATTCAAATCTTGAGGTTGATGAAAATTCTATATTAGTGTTAAAAAATTGTGGACCAAAAGGTTATCCAGGCATGGCAGAAGTGGGTAATATGATAATACCTCAAAAATTACTTAAAAAAGGTGTTAGGGATATGATTCGTATTTCGGATGCCCGTATGAGTGGAACTGCTTACGGTACAGTTATTTTACACACTTCTCCTGAGGCGGCTGTTAAAGGACCTCTAGCAGCAGTGCAAAATGGTGATGAAATAAAAGTAGATGTTGAAAACGGATTAATGCAACTTTTGGTTGATGATCAAGCCATTAAAGAACGATTAAATAGTTATAAACCTGTTCTTCCTGAAATTCATGGCGGTTATCAGGAAATGTACGTAAACCATGTCATGCAAGCCGACAAGGGAGCAGATTTAGATTTTTTAGTGGGGCGTAGAAATTCTGAAGTTAAACGCCACAGTCACTGATTATGCATAATGGTAATTACAAATAATCTACTAAGTCCATTTGTGTTATTTAATATAGGTCATTAGCAAATAAATTAAATTGAGGAATGTTAAAAAATGATTTTATTATTTATATGTTTTAAGAATTAGAGAAGAACTATGTCAGCAGAAATCAATGTTCAAGATATAATTTCTAGTCTTATAAATACTGAAATGGATAACATTAAAGATACATCTCAGTTTGAAAAATATTTAACTACAAAAGATTTTAAAAAATTATACGATCAAATGCTTTGGGGCGAGGGACCTTGCTATATTACAAAAAAAGATTGTTTGGTGTGGAGTGATATACCCAATAACAGAATGTTAAAACTTAAAGATGGATCAATTGATATTTTCAGAAATCCCTCTAATTTCGTTAATGGTAATACATTAGATAATGAGGGCAATTTAATTTCTTGTTCTCACGGCGGTAGGTGCATTTATAAAACTGACGACAATATGAACATCATTAATATGGTAGATAGATTTAATGGCAAAAAACTAAATTCACCGAATGATATTGTTGTTAAATCTAATGGTACAATTTGGTTTACCGATCCCCCCTATGGCATATTAACAGACTACGAAGGTTACAAAGGAGAAATGGAATATGGTGGATGTTATGTGTTTAGATTTAATCCAATAACAAATCAACTTGATGTCATGTCGAAGGATTTTGTTAAACCTAATGGTATTGCTTTTTCACCAGATGAGAAAAAAATTTATATTTCGGATACTGGAGGATCGCATGATCCATCTGGCCCAGGACATATTATGGTTTATGCATTAGATGAAAATGATAATTTAATTAATGGAAAAGTTTTTTATGATTTTAAACCATTTTTTTCCGATGGATTTAGAGTTGATATTGAAGGTAATATTTGGACAAGTGCAGGCAAAGGCATTAAATGTATCAATCCCTCTGGAAAAGTTATTGGCCAACTTCTTCTCCCTGAATTAGTGTCTAATTTGGAGTTTGGCGGGAAAAATGGAGATGAACTATTTGTTACTGCAACAACATCTTTATATACAATGCAATTGAATCAAAAAGGAATTAAATTTGGAAATTAAAAATGAGTAACGAAACGGAGTATATAAACTTAAAAGATAAAGTTGTTATAATATCTGGTGGATCTCAGGGGATAGGGAAATCTATGGTGGAAGAATTTTCCAAACAAAAATCAAAAGTTTTTTTCATCGATATAGATGCCGATGGAGCAAAAAAAGTAATTGAAAACTTATCTCAAACTGATGCTACAGTTCCAATATTTTATCAATGTAATATTAAAGATAAGAAAAAATTAAATAAAATAATTAACGAAATTGGGACTAGTAACAATTGTATTGATATATTAATAAATAATGCAGCTAATGATCAAAGACACAAAATTGATGAAGTTGATGAAGAATATTGGCAAGATAGACTTGATGTCAATTTAAATCATGCTTTTTTTGCTACTCAAGCTTCCGTAAAATATCTTAAAAAATCAAAATACCCTTCTGTAATCAATTTTAGCTCTGTTAGCTGGCATGTCGGTGTAAAAAATTTAATAGCTTATCAAACCGCAAAATCTGGAATTCATGGCCTAACCAAAGGTTTAGCAAGAGAGTTGGGTGAATTTAGAATTAGAGTAAATGCAATAGTTCCAGGTTGGATTATGACAGAAAGGCAATTAAAATTATGGATAAATGATGAAACTAATAAATTGATAGACGATTCCCAATGTCTACCTGATAGAATTTATCCAGTTGATGTTGCAAAACTTGCATTATTTTTAGCATCCCCTGATAGCAAAATGATGACTTCACAGTTTTATAAAATTGATGGTGGATGGATGAATTGATTTACTATCTGTGAAAATGAAATATATAAAACATTTCCTTTTAAAAAAACAATATTTTTATCATTAAATTGTTTAGCAATTTCTGATTCTGTTTTTTTGCCATTTTCTTCATTTTGATCAATAAAAATAACTTTGGCACCATCTCCAATCAGTGTTTTAACAATGCCTTTTCCTATTCCTCTCGCACCACCTGTTACAATTGCAACTTTATTGGATAACTTTTTGGTCATCATGAGAGTTTATGATACACATCATTTATGTCAAATAATTTTTTTCCACTTACAGCTGAAGAGTTGGTTAATCGAATTAATAAAATCCCTAAAGTTAAATTAGCGGTTTTGCCTACGCCCTTGGAATATTTACCAAACATTTCTAAAGACTTAGAAATTAATTTGTATATAAAACGAGATGATTGTACCGCACTAGCCTTTGGCGGTAATAAAACAAGACATCTAGAATTTATAATGGCCAAAGCTGTATCCGGTGATTATGATTGTATTCTAACAGGGGCAGGATCTCAGTCCAACTGGTGTCGACAAACTGTTGCTGCTGCAAATAAATTAAATTTAGAAACATTTTTAGTTCTCATGCACGGCATTAAAGGGAATAAAATGCAGGGTAATTTTTTGTTATATAATATATTGGGAGCAAATGTAGATATTGTGGAGGGAGAAAATATTGAAGATATTCCTGGGCATCTAGATAAAAAATATGAAGAATTAATTAAACAGGGTAGAAAACCTTTGTTAATAAAAGGCGGTTTTGATGCTGATGATACTGTGCTTGCAGGTATTAGTTATGCAAATGCGATGGCAGAAATTGATGTTCAAATGCGAAGTAATAATTTTATGGCAGATCATTTGATATTGACTGCAACCAATATGACTCAAGCTGGCTGTGATTTAGGAAGTAAAATTCTTGGTTGGCCCACACGCATTCACGGTATTTCACCCGTGTATTTTGAAATGGATATCAAGGAAGATATTGCAAGAATTTGTAATCAAGGGGCAAAAATGCTTGATGTAAATTTGGAATTTACGGTAGATATGATCAATAATGATAATGGTTATGTAGGTGAGAAATACGGCGTACCCACCCCTGAAGGACTTGCGGCTATGAGAACAATGGCAAAGAAGGAAGGCATTATTCTAGATCCTGTTTACACGTCAAAGGGTTTTTCCGCTCTCATTGATTATGTAAAAAAAGGCATCATTAAAAAAAATCAAAACGTTATTTTTATTTTTACTGGTGGGACACCAGCGGTTTTTGCTTACAGCGAAGAAATTACAAGTTCGTTCTAAACGTTTATTTTTTTCCAGACCAGAGGCACATATTTATTATTAAGATTTCCGTTAAATCTTTTGATAAGCTATGATTGTTTTGAAATATTTTGATGAATTTTTTCACTATGGTTATACTAAAAAAATTTATTAATTCGCTTTAAAGTCTTACCTTGTTGCAATAATGCTAATTTCAACCAATAGCTTAGGGAGTACTAATTTTGCTTCAATTGTAGCTCTTGCTGGAGCGCAGTTTTCTGGAAGCCAATTGTCCCAAACTTTGTTCATTTTATTAAAGTCAGATATATTTGATAGATAGATTATAGCTGAAAGAATTTTAGTTTTGTCAGAACCGGCATTTTTTAAAAGATTGTCAATTTTATTTAAAACTTCTGAGGTTTGAGTAGATACATCTTTGGTTTCTACACTTCCAACCTGTCCTGCTAAATACATTGTATCATTATGAATTACTATTTGACTCATACGATTGTTTGTATCTTTTCTTATTATGTTTCCCATAATTTTACTCCAATAAAGAATTTTTTATTAATGAATCATAAGCATAAATTAATATTTATTAATTTACATGTTTAATTATATCAAATAGATTAATTATTAATAATTATTATGAACAAAATTGATTTAGAAAACAAAGTTGCTGTTGTAACTGGAGGAGGGCAGGGTTTTGGTCTTGCGATTGTTGAACGACTACTTCAATCCGGCGCAAGAGTAATAATTTGGGACAAAGATAAAAAGCTATTAGAAGAATTAAAATTAGAAAAGAGTGTTCACAAAATAATTACAGATGTAACAAACTTTGAAAGTGTTGAAGAATCAACAAAGGAATCAATTTCAAAGCATGGAACCATTGATATTTTGGTTAACAATGCTGGTATAGCAGGCCCAAGTCATAAAACATGGGATTATCCTTTAGAGGACTGGCACCAAGTAATAGATATTGATTTGAATGGTGTTTTTTATTGTTGTCGTTGTATTGTTCCAATCATGATAAATAATAATTATGGTCGTATAGTTAATATTGCATCAATTGCTGGTAAAGAGGGCAACCCAAATGCTATGCCATATAGTGCTGCTAAAGCAGGTGTCATTGCTCTCACGAAATCGCTTGGTAAAGAATTAGCTGATAAAAACATTGCTGTTAATTGTGTAACTCCCGCAGCTGCGAAAACACGCATCTTTGATCAAGTAAGTAAAGAGCATATTGATTATATGCTATCAAAAATTCCAAGAAACAGATTTGCAAAAGTAGAAGAATTAGCATCAATGGTATCGTGGATGGTTTCAGAGGAAAATTCTTTTACCACAGGTGCAGTTTTTGATTTAAGCGGAGGCAGGGCAACATATTAGTTAGATTGTGTTAGTGGATTAATAATAGATATTTCAAATAAGAATTTCATTATAAATTTATTAATCAGCAATAAAGCTTTCTAGATTGATTAATCTAGGTCAAAAATCTTGCCAGGATTCATAATATTTTTTGGGTCTAAACTTTTTTTAATCATACGCATTACAGGTAAATTGTCTTTATGTTGCTTGATAAGATATTCTTTCTTATTTATGCCTATGCCATGTTCACCTGTAATAGTACCTTCAAGCTCTAGAGTTTTTTGAATTAGATTATTGCTAAATTCTCTTATTATTTTGTAATCATCTTTATCATTTGGATTATACACAATAGTGTGATGAAAATTACCATCTCCAACATGACCGATAATGGGTGCTTGTAAACCATAATTCTTTATTTCCCTTTCTGCAAACATGATACACTCTGCTAATCGTGATATTGGTACGCAAACATCTGTTGTATAAATTCTCGAGTTAGGATGAAGCGATTTTACGGAATAATACACTTCGTGCCTTGCTTTCCATATTTTATTTCTTTCTTCAGTAGTTTTTGCCCATTTGAACGCACTGCCATTATTGTTATTAGAAATTTCCTTTACTAGTTCTATTGATTCCTTGTTAGAGGTTTCACTGCCATGAAATTCAAAAAATAGAGTTGGTTTTATTTCCATGTTTTCTAATTTTGAATATTTAATACTGATTTCCATTTGATCAGCATTTAGAAGTTCAATTCGAGCAACGGGTATTCCAGTCTGAATTATTTCTTGAGCAGTAGTCACAGTAGATTCCAGATCAGGATAATGACAAACTGCACTCATAATACTTTCAGCAATAGGAGCTAATCTTAGGTGTACTTCAGTGATCACTCCAAGGGTGCCTTCAGAACCAATTAGTAACCCCGTGAGATTATATCCTGCTGATGTTTTTTTAGTTCTAGTTCCTGTTCTAACAATATCTCCATTTGGAAGAACAACAGTTAATCCTATAACCATTGTTTTCATAGTTCCATATTTTACAGCCATAGTTCCTGAAGCGGAGGTTGCTGTCATGCCTCCTATTGATGCATCTGCTCCAGGATCAATGGGAAAAAACAAACCTTGATCTTTGAGATGTTCATTAAGTTGTTTTCGAGTGACACATGCTTCCACACGACAATCAAAATCTTCATTATTTACTTCTAGGATTTTATTCATTCTTTCTAGTGATATTGTGATTCCATTTTCATTCCCTAATACATGTCCTTCAAGGGACGTTCCTGTTCCAAAAGGTATTATGGGAATGGAATTTTCATAACAAATTTTTACTATTTTTGAAACTTCTTCAGTTGTTTCAGGAAAAGCAATCCCTAGAGGCAAAACAGGATCAAAAATATCTTCTCCTCTAGCATAATTAGCTCTAATCGCTTCTGTGACTGAAAATCTATCTGCTAAAAGAGACTTTAATTCATCTTGAAATATATTAGTGTTCATATCAAAAAAAAATTATTGTACCATGAAGTATAAGAAATGAAAGTTATACGTAATATACCCAACACCCCGCTAGTTGTACACACCGGACAGTTTACCGGACGTTCCCCAAAGGACCGCTATTTTGTTGAGCAGGAAAAGACCCGCGATAAGGTACAATGGGGTAATACAAATAAACAGATATCATTTCACCATTATCAATTATTATTTAAAGAAATTAAAAAACAACTCAATAAAGATAGATCTTATCATTTTAAGGGCAACGTGTGTGCTGATAGTAAATATAACTACGGTATAAGTCTCCAAACTAAAATTGAATGGTATGTAAAGTTTGCTTCTAACATGTTCCGACAAGATCGATTTACAGATACTCTTGGGAATATCAAAATTCTGCACGATCCTCACTTTCATGCTCAACCGCACTTACATGGGATAGATGCACCAAGCTTTATTATTCTTAATCTAGAAGAGTTTATTATTCTTATCGGTGGAACTGGCTATGCAGGAGAAATTAAGAAGGCTGTTTTTTCTTTGCTTAATTATCATTTACCTGAGCAAGGCGTCCTATCTATGCACTGTTCTGCAAATTATGATAAGCAATATGGAACTACTATTTTCTTTGGATTGTCTGGAACCGGCAAAACAACGCTCTCTTCTGAATCAACTAAAACACTAATCGGAGATGATGAACATGGTTGGACTTCTAATGGAATCTTTAATATTGAAGGAGGATGTTATGCCAAAGTAATTGGTTTAGATAAAGAACAAGAACCAGAAATTTTTCAGGCAACCCATTCCTCCCAAGCCATTATTGAAAATGTCATGTTTGATGAAAAAGGAAATATTAATTTTAAGGATGACAGTATTACTAAGAATATAAGGTCTTGTTATTCTCTTTCAGCAATAAAAAATGCATCGGATACTAGTATCGCACCACATCCATCAACTGTTATTATGTTAACGTGTGATGCTTTTGGCGTGCTGCCTCCTGTGAGCAAATTATCAATAGAACAAACCATCTTTCATTTCATCTCTGGCTATACAGCTAAAATTCCTGGAACAGAAACCGATGTAGATAAACCCATGGCTACATTTTCAGCTTGTTTTGGAGCTCCTTTTATGCCACGTGCTATCCATGACTATGCTTCACTATTACAAAAGCTTTTAACAATACACCAACCACAGTGCTGGTTAATCAATACTGGTTGGTGGGGAGGTTCATATGGTATTGGTAAGCGAATGGATCTTTATCTAACAAGAACTATCTTGAATGCATGTATTACTCATACTTTTAATGATGATCAGCTCAAGAATAGCAAATACTTTAATTTATCTTTTATAACTTGTCTTGATACCAAAAAATCTATTTCATTGGATCCTGAGGAACAATGGCAAGATAAATCAGCTTACCAAAAAACTGCAAAACATTTGGTGGAACTTTTCTCTCAAAATTTATTACAGCTAAAAATTTCTAGTACCTCTCTAATAAAAAGAGGTCATATAAAAATTAACAATCAGTGATTTAGGAAAATTAATTGTTTTTCTACAAATTGTGAGTAAATGCATAAGTATGATAAAACCTATTAGTATCTTTTTAATTATTTAATTTTTTATGAAAACTGTAAGCTTAACCTTAGATGAAATATATGATTTAGCAAAACGTACCCTTGCATTTAATGGTTGTGATGAAACTAATGCTGAATCTGTATCAAGGACAGTTTGTAGAGCTGAAAGAGATGGTTCTATTTCTCATGGATTATTTAGAATACCCGGATATGTAGCATCGTTAAGAAGTAAAAAAGTGAATGGAAAAGCAAAGCCTAAAATAGAAGAATTAACTCAAAATGCAATCCGTGTTGATGGTGACTATGGTTTTGCCCCAATTGCTATAAATACTGGCATACCAGCCCTTGTTAAAATAACCAAAAAATTTGGAGTAGGCGTATTAACAATTACTAATACACATCATTTTGCAGCATTATGGCCTGAAACAGAAGCATTAGCTGAAGAAGATCTCATAGGTATAGCATGTACAGCTTATAAACCTAGTGTTGCTCCAGCTGGAGCGAAGAAGCCGTTATTTGGTACGAATCCCATTTCCTTTGCATGGCCTAGACCAGGCAAAACACCAGCTGTCTATGACATGGCAACTGCTACGATGGCTTTAGGAGAAGTGCAAGTAGCTGCAAGAGACGGTCATAAAGTTCCTCTTGGAACTGGATTGAATAAAGAGGGAGAGCTAACCACTAATCCTTCCGAGATTGCAAATGGTGGCGTGCTCCTTCCTTTTGGTGGATATAAAGGATCTGCTATTTCTATGATGATTGAATTACTATCAGCTGGTCTTGTTGGAGATCTATTTAGTTTTGAAGCAAAAGAAGAAGATAATAATGATGGTGGACCAGCAAGAGGTGGAGAATTTATTATGTCGATGTCACCAGAATTAATTGCAGGAAAAGACTGGCATGTTCATGCTGAAAAATTTTTTGAACAAATGCTATCTCTAGACGGCGTTAGACTTCCTGGACAAAGAAGACACACTAACCGATTATCTAATGAACCACGCAATATAAATAAAGAATTAGTTGAAAAGATTAAAGAATTATTTTCATAATAAAAAGATCAATGGAATTTAATCATTTTCTAACAAGTTATATACCTGATCCAAGCATTGGATCTAAATAACATTTTAAAAACATGATTGATCGAGCATTACTAGCTGAAAAATTAGGATATGCATCTGTCTCTATTCCTGAACATCATTTGGTTAATTTGCTAATGATGCCATCTCCGTTACAAATGGCTGTGAAGTTAGCAACCTTAACATCAAAGATAAATATTGTAACAAGCGTAAGTGTTTTGCCTCTCCATGATATGCGAACATTTGCTGGGGAAGTTGCAATAGCTTATATATTAACTGAAGGAAGATTAATTCTAGGAGTAGGGCGAGGCGCTTTTGCTTGGTTATGACGGGGAGAATGATTTAGGATGCAATCCTGACATCAATAAACAGATTGCAGATTACCTTCCAAATTCTCAGTTAGAAATTTTAGACAATTTAAAACATGCAATTACCCTGGAAGCACCTCAACTAATTGGAAGTAAAATTAGAAAATTCTTAAATTATTTGAAAAATTATTCTACTCTCGATTAAGAAACAAATTAGCTTTAAGACGTATTTTATCTCTTAAGATTAAAGTTGAAGACCATGATCCTTTTCCTAATTCATAGGCAGTTCGAGAAAATTTAAGATCAGTCTTAATTTGCACCCAATCATTGGAAAGATGATTGATTTCAATCATCAATGGAATGATATGAACAATATCTTTGATTTGTAATTCTGCATTTATTTGTAACGTATTGGAATTATCTAGGATGTTAAATTTTTTTGTATCAATGATGATGATTGGAAAATTTGCTTCATCAAAAAAAACGTTACTAAGTAAGAGCTCTTTGTATTTATCGTAGTTTAAATTCATACTATTTATTTGAATGGAAAAAAGAGCTCTATTATTTTCTTTGTTTTCTTGATCTATGACCACTGAACCATCAAATTTAGTGAATTGTCCTCTTATTTTATTAGCTAATAGAACTGGCAATTCAAACGTGATTTCTGATAATTCTTTATCAAGGATCCAAGTATTTTTAGCAATAATTTTGCTGGAATATAATAAAATTAAAACAGTGCAAAAGATAAATTTTGCAAACATAGTCACGTATGTTCTTCAATAAATTTTTGAGCTAAGTAATCAGCTTGTTCGTTGCGTTTATGACCTGCATGGCCTTTAATCCATTGCCAATTAATGGTATGACGTTGGATTTGTTTATCTAGTTCTATCCATAGATCTTTATTCTTAACTGGTTTTTTTGTTGAAGTTTTCCAACCATTCATTTTCCAGTTAACAATCCATGATTCAATTCCATCTTTGACATATTTGCTATCAGTGAAAAGTGAAACATTTGTAGAATTGTCAAAATATGCAAGGGCTCTGATAGCTGCCATCAGTTCCATTTGATTATT
>PTKQ01000050.1 GCA_002937815.1 Alphaproteobacteria bacterium MarineAlpha6_Bin2
TTCAAGAAAGAATATGATTTCTAACCAGTTAAAGGTTAATAATATTATAGAATATAATATTCTTGATGCGATTGACTTTGTACCAAGAGAAATTTTTTTACCACCTCATTTAAAGCCGAGGGCGTATCTCGATGAAGATACTCAAATGTCTTCTAATAGATATTTAATAGAACCAATGACATTAGGTTATATTTTAAAATTATCTCAAATTCAAATAACCGATGTAGTTTTAGATTTAGCATGCGCATCAGGTTATACAACGGCTATTTTGAGTAGATTAGCAAAAAAAGTTTACGGAATAGATGATAATAGATTATTGCTTGATCAGGCAATTAAAAATCTTTATTCATTAAATATTAACAATGCTAAATTTGTTTTTTCACACCCAAAAAACGGTTTAAAAACAAAAATTAAATTTGATGCAATTATAATTTTTGGTGGAGTTGAATTCATATCTAATAAAGTATTAAATTTGTTAAAAAATAATGGGGGAAGGTTAATAACAGTTTTTTATAATTCCAGTATGGTTGGGAAAGTAGGTATAATTAAAAAAATTAAAGGAAAAGTATCAAAAAGATATTATTTGAATTCAAATACTCCAATTTTGGATGATTTTAGAAGAAATAAAAAAGAATTCATTTTTTAGTACTCTTATTAAAAACCAATAGAGTTATAATATTATTATGAATTTCTTTATGATTTTATTATCTTCCTTTATTGTTTCATTTTCTATTATCTATTGTCCTTACTATTTTATTGTAAAAAGCACAAAAAAAACACAGTCATATCCTTATATTAAGCTTTCTATTAAAAATATACCGATGAAAAAGAAAGATATTAAAGTAAATTTAATTGATAAAAAAGATCTTAAATTAAAACTAAAGCCAAAAATTTTAAATAATGAATATCAATATTTATCTGATTCGAAAATATCTCCAAAATTGTTAAAGAAAAAGCCATCACAAATTAATGTTCAAGATAAAATTATTGCGAGAGAAGAAAATACAAAAAAGTTAACAAATATTCACTTTGTTAATCAAAAAAATATAGCTGATGATAAAGATAGCGTTATACATCAGTCTGTCGTAGTTAGATTAGCTGACACTATCAATAAATCATTTTTGTATAATCCAAAAATAAAAGCACAAAAAAAATTATTTGAATCATCAAAAGAAAATATAAATCAAGTTCAGTCAAATTATTTTCCTTCAATTGATCTTAATGTTAGTAAAGGATTTTCTAAAGTAGACAGTGCATCAGCAACAAGAACAGCTAAAGAAAGAAGAAGTCCTCAAGATATTTCAATAAACTTGACACAAAATTTGTACAGTGGTGGTAAAATTTCAGCTGAAATTAAAAAAGCAAAAAATCAATATTTGATAGAAGAAGAGAATTTTAAATTAGTCAAGCAAGAAGTAATATTGGAATCAGCAGAAGTTTTCTTAGAATTATTAGAGCAAAAAAAACTTATAGAATTAAATAAGCTTAAAGAACATAGGTTTACTAAAGATTTAGAGTCAATCGAACTATTGTTCAAAGTAGGCAAAGCATCACAATCTGATTTAATTTTTGTCAAGTCAGAATTAATCAAAATTGTAGCAGAGAAAATTGCATCTATAAATAAATTAGAATTTATAGAAACAAAATACAAAAATATTGTTGGTGATTTTATTACACAATCTCAATTAGAAGAACCTAAATTTAAAAATATAAACTTACCAGAAAATTATGTTACAGCAGAAACCATAGCTTTAAAAAATAACCCAAAATATAGAAAACTATTAATTGAAGAAAAAATATCTAAAAACGAGGTACGGTCTCAGTTTGCTGATGCACTACCAAACATAACACTTGATGCGGAATATCGCACTGCTGATGATTTTTCTTCAAAAGGCAGTTCCTCCGATACTGCTGAAATTACAGCAGAATTGACTATTCCTCTATTTAGAGGTGGAAAAAATTTATCAAAAATAAAACAGGCCAAATTAATTGCAAAAAAAGTTAGATATGATTTAGAAAATAAAAAAAATGAGACAATCCAAGAAGTAAAAAATTCATGGTCAAATTATAAGACATTTGAAATTAATCTAAAATCAGCAACGATTAGTTATGAAGCAAAAAAATTAATTTTAGAAGGTATAGAGCAAGAAGCAAAATTAGGTATGAGATCATATATCGATGTTTTAAAATCAAAAGAAGACTTAATTGATGCAGAATTTGAGAAAATTAAAGCAAATCATCAACTTATATTATCTGCGCTTAAATTAAAAGCAAATATCGGTGAATTATCTCTAAAAAATTTAGATATTTAGTTTTATAATTGTCTAAGTTGTTTCCATTTTAGAAGAAAAATGTTGGACAAAATATTCGATCCCAAAAAAATTGATAAAAAAAATTATGAGATTGAAGAAAAATTAGGTCTTTTTAACTCAAATGTAAATTCTTCGAAAAAAAAATTCTGCATTATGATGCCTCCTCCAAATGTAACTGGTGTTTTACATATGGGGCATGCATTAAATTTTACGCTACAAGATGTAATTGTCAGATATAAAAGATTAAATGATTTCAACGTTCTTTGGCAGCCAGGTACAGACCATGCCGGTATTGCAACACAAATAGTCGTTGAAAAAGAATTAAATAAAAATAATCAAAATAGACACAGTTTAGGAAAGGAAGACTTTATCAAAAAAGTTTGGGAATGGAAAAATAAATCAGGAAACCAAATTGTTTCTCAAATGCGTCAATTAGGGGTTTCTGCAGATTGGGCAAAAGAAAGATTTACAATGGATGACGATCTTTCAAAGACTGTAAGAAAAGTTTTTATAGATTTGTTTGAAAAAAAAATGATTTTTAAAGAAAAGAGATTAATTAATTGGGACATTAAATTACAAACAGCAGTTTCTGATTTAGAAGTGGAAAATAAAAATGTAAGTGGTTTTTTATACTTTTTAAAGTACCCATTAAAAAAAAATAAGAATTCTTATATTACAATTGCTACAACACGACCGGAGACAATGCTTGGAGACACTGGAGTTGCAATCCATCCAAAAGATAAAAGATTTGAAAAATTTCATGGCGATACTGTTATATTGCCAATACTAGATAAAGAAATACCCTTGATTTTAGATGAACATGCTGATCCTAAAAAAGGTAGTGGGGCAGTCAAAATAACTCCTGCACATGATTTTAATGATTTTGAAGTAGGATTAAGACATAAACTTAAATTAATAAACATTTTTGATAAAGAAGGTAGACTTAATGAGTTGGTGCCAAAAGGTTATCAAGGACTTGACAGATTAAAAGCCAGGGAAAAAATTTTAGAAGATTTAGAAAAAAAAGGATTACTTGAAAAAAAAGAAAAATATGAATATTCCATTCCTTTTGGAGATAGATCTGGCGAAATTTTAGAACCATTTTTAACGGATCAATGGTTTGTTGATTCAAAAAAATTATCTAAAGAAGCAATCAAAGTAGTTAAAGAAAAAAAAATTTCTTTTTTACCGCAATCATGGGAAAAAATATATTTTGATTGGTTGGAAAATATTCAACCATGGTGTATTTCAAGACAAATATGGTGGGGTCATCAAATTCCCATTTGGTATGGGCCTGATAATAAACCATTTTCTGGAATGGATAAAAAAGAAGCTTTAAGTAAAGCAAATAAATATTACAAAAAAGAAGTAGATTTAATTCAGGATAAAGATGTTTTAGACACTTGGTTTTCTTCATCACTTTGGCCCTTTTCAACTTTGGGATGGCCTGAAGAAACAAAAGAATATAAAAAGTATTACCCAACTGATTTGTTAATAACTGGTTTCGACATCATTTTTTTTTGGGTTGCAAGAATGATAATGATGGGTTTATTTTTTACAAAAAAACCGCCTTTTAAAGAAGTATATATACATGCATTAATTAGAGACGAAAAAGGACAGAAAATGTCTAAATCAAAAGGAAATGTAATTGATCCATTAGAGTTAACAAATAAATACGGATCAGATGCATTAAGATTTACATTATCATCTCTAGCTTCTCCTGGAAGAGATATAAAATTAAGTACTCAAAAAGTTGAATCTTCAAGAAACTTTGCAACTAAAATATGGAATGCAAGTCGCTATATAATGCTAAATGACTGTAAGATTAATAAATCTTTTGAACCAAAAAATATCAATAATGTTGTTAACAAATGGATTATTCATTCTTTAATTTTATTAAAGGATAATTTAACTAAAAAAATTGAAGAATATAAATTTAATGAGGCCTCCTCTCATTTATATCAATTTATATGGAGAACTTTTTGTGATTGGTATTTAGA
>PTKQ01000051.1 GCA_002937815.1 Alphaproteobacteria bacterium MarineAlpha6_Bin2
TTTTATCAGTTTCTATTACAGGTGCTTTTACAGGTGTTTCGTACCACGATAAATCATTTATTTTTTTATTTAATATTTTCCCAATTCGATCAAATCGTATAGACCATTTCCAAAATTTTGTTAATCCATAATTATTTTTATCAATAGAAAAAAATATTATCTCAGCTTTGCCAACCAAATTGTTGAATGGAATAAAACCTACATACGACAGAGCCCTACTATCAATTGAATTATCTCTATTATCTCCCATCATAAAAAAATGATTGTTTGGAACTTTAAACTCAATTGTGTTATCATTTGGACCATCATCGCCTTGTGTTTCTCTAATTACATGTTTTTTTCCATTTGGTAAAATTTCAACATAATCAAATTCATTTGTATATTTCATTATTTCATCTCTAAATTTAGTAGAACAAGTTGTTAAAAGTTTTCCTAATTCAAAACATGAAGCAGTGTATCTATGATATGTACTATCCATACTTTCTCTTTCAATTTTTTGATTATTTATATAAAGAAAACCTTTTTTAATTTTAATTTTATCTCCAGGCAGTCCTATTAGAGTTTTTACATAATCAGTTTTATTATCTCTTGGAGTTTTAAATACTACTACATCTCCTCTTTCAGGTAGTTTTGAAAAAATTCTATTTTTTATTAAAGGTAATGATAATGGTAGTGAATATCTGCTATAACCATATTTATATTGTGAAACAAATATAAAATCTCCAACTAAAAGAGTTGGTATCATCGACCCAGAAGGAATAGTGAATGGTTGTATAAAAAAAGTTCTAATAAATATCGCTATAGCAGCTGCTGATATAATTATTTTTACAGCTTCTAATGTGTTTTCACTGGTGAATATTATATATAAAACTAAAAGTACTAATAATATAATTGAAATTTGCATATTTGTAAATTTTACTTCTTTTCAAGACTAATAATAACATTTGCTATAACATATTCCATTTCATCTGTTATAGAAACATTAACTACTGGTTTATACCCGGTTGGTGTTTTTTTTTTAATTCTTCTTTTATACTTCGAGATAAAGATAAAAAAGGTTGACCTGTATTTAAATTATTAAGTGAAATATCTTTATATGAAACACCTTCTTTGAACCCGGTTCCTAGAGCTTTAACAAACGCCTCCTTTGATGCATAACATTTTGCAAATTTATTTACTTTGCTAATAAACTTACTATTTCTTTTTATTTCATTTTCAGTAAAAACTTTACTTAAAAAAGTATAACCATATTTATCTAAAATTTTTTTAATTCTAGAAACTTTCAATAAATCTATGCCTATACCTAAAATCATTTTGTTAAGCTAATTTATCTAAAATTATTTTTTTTCTTGAATTATTTATTAATTTTCTCATACGAAAGATTGACTCTTTTAAACCAAGAAAAATAGATTCTCCAATTATAAAATGTCCAATATTTAATTCTGAAATTTCATGTATTTTAGATATAAGACTAACAGTTTTATAAGTTATTCCATGTCCTGCATGACATTCCAGATTATTATTTTTTGCAAACAATGCCGCTGATTTTAATTTTTCGTATTCCAGTGTTCTGTTTTCATTTTTTTCACAAAATAATCCTGTATTTAATTCTATAGCAGAAACTTTTAAATCCTTTGCTGCGTTAATTTGGTTAACATTGGGATTTATAAAAAGTGAGACTTGTATATTTTTTTTAAATAATTTTTTTAAAAAAATTCCTAATTTTTTTTTATTTTTTTTTACATCTAAACCTCCTTCAGTAGTAATTTCTTTTCTTTTTTCTGGCACAAGACAAATTCTTTTTAAATTTAGGTTTAATGCTATATTAAGCATTTCTTTTGTTGGAGCCATTTCTAAATTTAATGGTATTCTTAATTTTTGCATAAGTTTTTTAATGTCAATATCAGAAATATGTCTTCTATCTTCTCTCAAATGCGCAGTTATATTGTCGGCTCCAGTATTTTGAGCAATTAATGCTGCCTTAACTGGATCTGGATGCATCCCACCTCTTGCATTTCGAATTGTTGCAACGTGATCTATATTAACACCTAACTTTATTTTAGAAATCATTTGAGTTCTATCCTTTATCTCTATCTACTATTGAAACAGATTCTAATGATCTAATTGCAGCTATAATGTGTGAAATGTGTCTTAAATTTTTGACTTTAACATCAACCAACATTTCAAAAAAAGTTTTTTGTCTAGAAGTTAGTTTTAAATTTATTATATTACCTTTGTTATTCCCAATAGCTGAAGCTATTTCACCTAAATTACCAGGTTCGTTTAAAATAACAATCCGAATTCTACTAACATAATCTTCCAATCCTACATTTTTATTATCCCAAGATAAATCCAATATTTTATTATCTTTATATTTTTTTTTACCTAATTCATTGCAATCTGATGTATGAACCACAACGCCATGACCCTTAATTAAAAGACCAACAATCCTCTCTCCAGGCAAAGGGTAACAACACTTACTATAAGTAAAAGCTAATCCTGGTAAAAGGCCTTTTAAAGGTATACGATCTTTATTATCTTTTTGTTTATTTTGATTCTCTATAATTTTTTTGTTTAATGTTTTTTTTTGTTTTTTTAAACTTGGATAAATAGCATAAAATATATTCATCGGATCAACATTTCCTTTCCCAACATTAAAATATATATCCTCAATTCTAGAAAAATTAAACAAAGATAAAATATCTGTAATATAATGCTCGTTAAATTTCTTATTATTTTTTGAAAAAAAATGTTTTAAAATTTTTTGGCCAAGATTTGAATATTCTGTATGTTCTTTTGTTTTAATAAATTTTCTTATTCTACTTTTTGCCTTTGGTGTTCTAACCGAATCCATCCAATCTGGGGATGGCTTTTGAAATTTTGATATTATGATTTCTACTTGATCACCATTTTTTAAATCTGTTTTTAATGGCAAAATTTTACCATTAATTTTTGCACCAGTGCAAAAATCTCCTAATTCTGAATGTACTGCATAAGCAAAATCAACTGGAGTTGATTTTTCAGGTAAAGAAATTAAATCTCCTTTTGGGGTAAAACAAAAAACTTGATCTTTAAACATTTCCAATTTGGTGTTTTCCAAAAATTCTTCTGGTTCCGAAGATGTTTCTACAATTTCAACCAATTCTCTAATCCATTTATACTTTCTTCCCTCTTGTACATTTAAATTACTTTTATATTGCCAATGCGCTGCTGCTCCGAGTTCTGCTATTTCATTCATTTCTTTTGTTCTAATTTGAACTTCAATCTTTTGTTTAGCTGGACCAAAAATGGAAGTATGAATTGACTTATAGCCATTTTGTTTTGGCAAGCTGATATAATCTTTAAATGTGCCAGGAACAGTAGGATAGGTTAAATGAATTGCCTTAAGAACCACATAACATTCATCGACATTATTAACAATAAATTTAAAAGCCATAACATCTGATAATTGCTCAAAACTTATATTTTTCTTTTGCATTTTTTTCCATATTGAAAATGGATTTTTTTCTCTACCAACAATTTCAGCTTTTATGTTAAATCTATTTAAAGCTTTATTTAATTCTTGATTTATTAATTTAATATTATTCTTTCCTTGAGTTTTTAAAAAACTTATTCTTCTTTTTATTGTTGACCTAACATTCGGATTTAATTCTAAAAAGACAAGGTCTTCTAATTCTTCTTTGATTTTATTCACCCCTATTCTTTCAGCAAGAGGAACATATATTTCCAATGTCTCATTTGCAATTTTATTTTTCCTTTTTGAGTCCTTCAAAAATTCTAATGTCCTCATATTATGAAGTCTATCAGCGAGCTTAACAAACAAAACTCTAATATCTTCTGATATTGCCAATATAAACTTCCTAAAATTTTCAACCTGTTCTGATTTATTAGATTTTTGTAAACTAATTTTTGATAGTTTTGTAACCCCATCAACAAGGCTTGCTACTTCTGAACCAAATTTTTTTTCAATATCACTTTTTGTTGCTAATGTATCTTCAATCACATCATGTAATAAACCTGTAATTATTGATTTTTCGTCAAGTTTCATTTTTGCAAGTATTGTAGCTACTTCAAATGGATGGGAAAAAAACGGACCGCCGGAATCTCTAACTTGATCAGCATGTGCTTTTACACCAAAATTATAGGCTTTATTTAAATTTGTTATATTTAAGCCTGGAAAATATGTTTTTACTTTACTAAAAAGTTCTTTTTGTTTATCCATTTTTTAATAATTA
>PTKQ01000052.1 GCA_002937815.1 Alphaproteobacteria bacterium MarineAlpha6_Bin2
TTAAGTAATGAAAGTATTACCGGAACTGCAACATATAATATATTACCCTTTGAAGCCGCAACATATTTTAATAAAATAGATTGTTTTTGTTTTAAAAATCAAACACTAGAACCGGGTGAAGAAATTATTTTACCAGTAAATTTTTATATTGATCCAAAAATTTTAGAAGATAAATCAACTAATTATATCGATAGTATTGTTCTATCTTACACTTTTTTTTATTCAAATAATAATTTTGAGAAAGTATCGCAATATAAATATTAAGTGTTGTGAACAAAGAATCTTATCTTAAATACATCCTTTTTAATTCCTGTTGTCCCGAATGTAAGAAAGGAAAAATATTTAAAAATTTTTTGGAAATAAAAGAAAAATGTGAATTTTGCAAATTGAAATTATCTGATCATGATTGTGGCGATGGTCCGATGTTTTTTGCAATTTTAATTTTAAGTATTTTTATAGTTTCACTAGCCATTATTACTGAAATATATTTTTCTCCTCCTTTGTGGGTCCATATAATTGTGTGGGGGATAATAATTATATTATTATCAATCATTTTAATAAAATATTTAAAGTTACTTTTTTTAGTTTTACATTATAGACACAGAAAAAAATAGATTTATGCTTTTAAAACGAAATTTACTTGGCATTACCTTATTTTCTTTGATTATTTCACTCATTTGTTTTTGTTTATCTGCTTGGCAAGTTAAAAGACTTTTTTGGAAATCAGATTTAATAAACAGTCTGGAATTAGCTTATAAAAGTTCACCAGCAAATATAAATAATTTATATGGTGATTTGCGGGAATTTAAATATAAAAAAATTTTAGTAGAAGGAACTTTCATAAATAAAAATATGTATCTTGAACCTAGAACTTACAATGGGCAAGTTGGGTTTAATTTGATTTCTCCTTTTTTACTTAAAGATGGAAGAATTATTTTAATTAATAGAGGTTGGGTGCGTGAAAAAAAATTTTTTAATGATGACAATGAAAAAAATGTATTTTTGCAAGGTATCTTAAAAGAATCAGATAAAAAAAATTTTTTTACTCCTAAAAATGTACCGAAGGATAATTCTTGGTTTTATATAAATATATTACAAATGTCTAAATATGTTGGTTTTAATTTAATAAACCATGTTTTCTTGGAGTTAATTAATGAAAATGATTTAAACAATTACCCTATTGCTAAAGAACCTAAAGTTGCATTACCAAATAACCATTTACAATATTCGATAACTTGGGGGATGCTTGCCGTAATATTTTTAATTATGAATTACATATATTTAAGAAAGAATAAATGAAAATTAACTTTTATAAAGAATTGGAAAAGAAATATGAAGAAATCTATTTGATTCATGAAGCCAAAAGTATTTTAAGATGGGATGAGCATGTTATGTTGCCACTTGGTGCTCACTCTTATAGAACAGATCAATATGTAACTTTACAATTATTATCTCATCAAAAGATAAGAGATAAAAAGTTATATAACTTAATAAAAAAATCAGAAAGGATTAAGAAACTAAACATTTGGGAAAAAAAGAATCTTCACTTAATCAAAAAACATTATACCGAAAGCAGCGTATTAGATGATAAATTAATAGAGAAAACAACTAGGGCGCAGTCTGATTTATCAAAACTTTGGCTTGAATTTAGAGAAAAAAAAAAAAGTAGTTTTAAACCTTTTATCCCAAAATTAGAAAAACTTTTAGGACTTATTAGAATCGAAGCAAAAATTCTCAGTAAAAAAAAAAAATGTAGTTTATATGATGCACAATTAGACCATTATGAAATGGGTCTAAAGTCAGATAAAATAGATGTAATATTCGATCAATTGATATCTTTTTTACCTGATCTACTAAAGGAAGTTTTAAATTTTCAGAAAAAAAAAAAAATAATTCCTCTTAAAAAAGATTTATTTCCCGATCTCCCTGAAATTCTTGAAAGAATGAATAAAAAATTTATGTGCGCACTTGGTTTTAATTTTTTATATGGAAGATTAGATGTAAGCGTGCACCCATTTTGTGGAGGAACTTATAGAGATGTTAGAATTACTACGAGATATGAAAAAAATTATTTTGATAGTTTAATGGCTGTTTTACATGAAACAGGCCATGCGTTTTATAATTTGGGTACTCCAGAAAAATGGAAATACCAGGCAGTTGGAGAACCGCTTGGAATGGCAGTACATGAAAGCCAATCACTTTTTTGGGAAATGCAGGTTTGTAGAAGTTATGAGTTTCTAAAATTTGCAATGTCAATCTTTGAAAAATGGGGTGGGTTAGAAATAAATAAAAAAGAAAACAATGCAGAAAATTTTTATAAAATTTTTACAAAAGTTAAACCTAGTTTTATAAGAGTAAATGCGGACGAAGTAACATATCCTTTACATGTTATTTTAAGATATAAAATTGAAAAAGAACTTATTGAAGGAAATATGAAAGTTAAGGATATACCGAAAGTATGGAATATGTATATGAAAAAGTATTTAGGCATTACACCTAAAAACAATCTAGAAGGTTGTTTACAAGACACTCATTGGTTTGATGGAACATTTGGTTATTTTCCAACTTATACGTTAGGCGCTCTTTATGCAGCACAGTTTTTTGCTAAAGCAAAAAAACAAATACCGTCTTTAAGTAATGAAATAGCAAAAGGAAAATTTACAAAGTTATTGAAATGGCTAAGGGACAATATACATCAAAAAGGATCATTATATACTAGTGATGAATTAATTAAAAAAGTTACCGGGGAAGAATTAAATATTGAATATTTTAAAAATCATTTAGTAGAAAGATATCTTAATTGATTATTTTAGTAGGATTTGGTATTGGATTATATAAGCACTAGGGGGGAGAAAAAGAAATTAAACTTTTCTGATGTTTTACTTTCAGGCTTAGCAAAAGATGGCGGGCTTTATATTCCAAAAAAATGGCCCAAGTTTTTAGCAAAAGATATTAAAAGACTCAAAAAAAAAAAATATAACGATATCGCTTTTGAAGTTTCTAGGAAGTTTATTGGAAATGAAATAAATAAAAAAGAATTAAAAAAAATTATTAATAATTCTCTAAAAAAATTTTCAAATAAAGAAATCGCTAAAATAAGACCCTTAAGTAATTATGAATGGTTACTTGAGTTGCATTATGGGCCTACTTTAGCTTTTAAGGATTATGCATTACAGATAGTTGGAAATCTTCTTGATTATACGCTAAAAAGTAAAAAAAAAAGAATTACAATAATTGGCGCTACATCTGGAGATACAGGAGCAGCAGCAATTGATGCATGTAAAGATAAAGATACAATGGAGGTTTTTATTTTTCATCCAAAAGGAAAGATTTCTAAAGTTCAAAGAAAACTAATGACAACTGTTAATTCAAAAAATATACATAATATTGCAATCAATGGTGATTTTGATGATTGCCAAAAAATTATAAAAAGATTATTTATCGATCCAGATTTAAAATCAAAATTTAATTTTACTGCAATAAATTCAATTAATTGGGCAAGAATATTATTTCAAACAATATATTATTTTTTTTCAATAACAAAAATTAAGAGAAATAAAAATATCATTTTTTCAGTTCCTTCAGGTAATTTTGGAAATATTTATTCAGGTTATGTAGCTAAAAAAATTGGTTTGCAATTTGATAAATTAATCATTGCTACAAATTCTAATGATATTTTGTCAACTTTTACTAACAAAGGTGTAATAAGATTAAAATCAGTAAAACATACTATTACTCCAAGTATGGATATACAATTACCTAGTAATCTTGAAAGATTTATTTTTGATTTATTTAAATCAAAAACCAAAAACGTTAATAAAAGTTTAAAGAACCTATTTAAGAATAAAAGAATGGATATTAATAAAGAAAAAATAAAGCAGATTCAAAAATTTTTTTATGCAAAAAGTGTTAGCGAAAAAGAAACAATAGAAATGATTAAAGAAATCTTTATTAAAAATAAAATTATAATAGACCCGCACACTGCAGTGGGTATTGCTGCTGGAAGGAAATTGAATAAAAAAAAACAACCTATAGTTTATATATCAACAGCTCATCCTTCAAAGTTTCCTGATATTGTAAAAAAATCTATTAACCAATACCCTGAGTTGCCTAGAAATTTAATAGATTTACATAAAAGAAAAGAAAAATATAAAACTATAGATTTAAATTATTTTAAGATAAAAGATTATTTATTAAAACA
>PTKQ01000053.1 GCA_002937815.1 Alphaproteobacteria bacterium MarineAlpha6_Bin2
TCAGGTATACAAGAAGCTTCTCTAGTTGGACATTCACAAGGTTGTTTGGTTACTATGGAGACATCATCTAGATATCCTGAAAAAGTAAGATCTTTGAGCTTGATGGGCGGAGCAGGTGCTATTCCAATGAATCTAGAATTACTTACTCTTGCGGAAAATGGAGATCCAAAAGCTGTTGATTTGATGATGGATTGGGCTCACGGACCAGCTGGACATTTTGGCGGACACGCTGTACCTGGTTTGCATCATATTAATATTGGAGGGACCATTATTCATAACGGTTCAATCAAAGATACACTAGGAGTAGATTTTAGAGCTTGTGATAACTATAAAAAAGGTTTTGAAGCAGCTGCAAAAATTAAATGTCCTACTATTAATATTCTAGGTCAATATGATAGAATGACACCTGTAAAAGAGGGCCAAAAGTTAGCAGATAGCATAGAGGATTCAGAAGTTGTTATAATTCCTAAATGTGGGCATATGATCTTGCTTGAAGAGGCCAGTCAAGCACTAGATGTTTTGAAAAAATTTATAAATAAGAATCATCCTTCGAATTAATTTTATTAGAAACTAAACAGTGGTTTTATCAGTAGATGTGGGATTATCAGGGCGAGTAAGTCTTTCTAATTCATCTAATTCTGCTTGTTCAATTTCCATTTTTTTTTGTTTGCGAGCTTTTTGCTTCATTTGTCTTTTAAGCTCTTTTTGCATTTTTCGGTCGCCTTCTTTAGATTTGTGATTATAGTGAATGCCCATAACATACTCCGTTAGTCATTTTACTAAATTTTAGATTTAATTTCCAGTCTTTTAAAAATGTTGTAATTTTATGATGTTTTGAGTAATGACTCCAACAATTTCAACCAATAATGAATTATGAATATACTTAATGGATCTTCTTTATTATTCAGTGAAAAACCAAAAAAATTAATTATTCTACTACATGGATACGGGGATCATGCTGAAAATTTTATTCCTTTAACAAAATATTTTAACGATAATACATTAGAAACAAATTATTTTGCTCCCAATGCGCCCTTTGTTGTGCCTCAATATCCCTCAGGTCGACAATGGTTTAATCCTTATCCTAATGGTATTCACTATAATGAAGCTGGGCCACAAGAACAAGTCATCATGCAACAAGAATGCGAAACATCAATCAAACTACTTGAAGAATACATTAACAAATTATGTTCATTGAATAATCTTTCTCATCAAGATTGTTTTCTAATTGGTTTTTCCCAAGGGGCTATGATTGCTTTTGAATTAGGAAATTTTATGAGGAAAACATTTGCAGGTTGTGTCATGTTGTCTGGTAGAATGTTATCATCCCACAGTCTTGATAATAATTTGTTTATTAATACACCTTTGATGATTGTCCATGGAGATAGCGATGATCTCGTCAATCCAAAATATTTTACAGAAGCATGTCAAATAGCAAAATCAAATGGATTTACTGTTGAGGAGCATTTAATGAAGGGTGAGGGACATACGATATCATCAAAAACGTTGCAATTAGTCCAAAATTTTATAAAAAAATATGTGTGACGTAACTAAATCCTCATACTATAATAGTTTAATATATTATGACTTGGGTGAGTATAAACTAACATGGGGGCTCTTGGAAATCCAGCACTGGTTCTGAATGCGGATTTCCAGCCGCTTAGTTATTACCCTTTATCATTGTGGAGTTGGCAAAATGCTATCAAGGCGGTGTTTCTTGAGCGTGTCGCTATCATTGAAAATTATGATAAAGAAGTTCATTCTCCGACTTTGACCATTAAGTTACCAAGCGTTATAGCGCTTAGAAATTATATCGCTCCACGGCGAAGTCCGGCTTTCACAAGATTTAATGTTTTTCTTCGTGATAATTTTACATGCCAGTATTGTCATGGAGATTTTTTAGTTAACGAGTTAACATTTGATCACCTCATTCCAAAATGTATCGGCGGCAAAACAACTTGGGCAAATGTAGTATCAGCGTGTACATCATGTAATGTGAAAAAGGGTAGGAGATTATTAAAATACGTTAATTTACATTTGGAAAAAACACCTTTGAAACCAACCTCAGAGCAGCTTCAGCAAAATGGTAGAAATTTTCCACCTAACTATTTGCATGAAACCTGGCGTGATTATTTATATTGGGATACCGAATTAGAAAATTAAATTTTCTTTGAAATAACTATTGCAGCCTTGCATCCAGCGGCAATTACTTTTGTCAATAGATTGTAACCAAGCGCACCTTCAGCATCATGTTTAAGGCCAATATCATGATGCTCTAATTCATCCTTTTGAAATTTTTTTATTGTTATTCTTAATTTTGCTTGATCATCTCCCAACTCTTTAGTCTGTTGTTCATAGTGTTGGCCAATGACAGACTCTACTGCAACGGTACATGCCATAGCAGCTTTTTTACCCAACAAAGCAGTAGAGGCGCCTAGTACAAATCCACCTATATTCCATAATGGTAATAAAGCTGTAGGTCTGACACGATTTGTCACAATTAACTTTTCGAATGTTTCAATATGTTTTAGTTCCTGTTCGGCCATGTGTTGAATAGTTTTACCAATTTTAGAATCTTTACCAAAAACAGCAAGTTGACCATCATAAATGCGGGCTGCTCCGTATTCGCCGGCATGGTCCACACGTATAATTTCCTCCAAAATACGTCTATCTGTTGTAGACCCACTAGAAGATCTAGATTTTCTTTTAATTTTTTTAGATGTTTTTTTCTTTGCCATAGCGATGTTGTACTAGAAATATAGTGTTAATCAGCAATAAAAGAATAAGCAATAAGGAATTTAATGTTGCAGCAGATAAACCCATAAAAGACCATATAATTTCATCGCAAGCTATAATGTTTTGATTAAGGATTTGATCTTTCAGTTTTGCTAGAGATTGGGATGTATTAATTGTATTTGTGCAACCCGATAGTCCTGGAAGGATTTTTTGTTCAATTCCAACATGCCATGCAGAAAAAAATAATCCTATAGCAAAAGATAAAGAACCAATCCAATAATACCAAGTTAAAGGTAATTTTTTTGAAACAATGTAAATTAAACTAATAAGGATAATAAAGTAGTAAGGATAGCGCTGATATAGGCACATTTTACATGGCAGAATATCAAATACATATTCAGCCATCAACGCACTGAAAATAGCTATAGAGCTAATTAATAATACTATAGCTACCCAATGTTTTTTTAATGTATTCACAGGTATTTCAAAAAAATAAAACTTCCTATTAATAAGATAAAAAACAGGATTGCTAAAAGATTAAAATACTTATCAATAAAATTTTTTATCCAATTACCAAAAATTCTAAGTAAGAAAGCAATTAAGTAAAAACGAGATCCTCTACCAATCAATGCCACTATAATGAATAAATAAATGTTGAGATGAAAAAATCCACTAGCAATGGTAATAAACTTAAATGGAAAAGGAGTAAAGCCTGCTCCTAATACAATCCATATACCATTTTCATTATATAATGACTCAAAATTGGTAAATTGATCTCCTAAAGAATAGTATTTAAGAATCATAATTCCTATTGTTGAATAAAAAAAGGAACCAATACAATATCCCGCAATACCACCGATGACAGAACTTGCCGTGCATATAAGTGCGTACCACCAGGCTTTAAATCTATTAGCAATTATCATTGGAATTAAAATTATGTCTGGAGGGATGGGGAAAAAAGAGCTCTCTATAAAAGAAATGAAAGATAAAAACCAAGGAGCTTTTGGATGATTGGCTTTATTTAGAGTCCAATCATAGAGTTTGCGAAGTATTTTCATTTATTTTTTGGTAGGGCGCGAGAGATTCGAACTCTCAAGCCTTGCGGCATGGGTTTTTGAGACCCACATGTATACCGTTCCATCAGCGCCCCACATAGCAAGCTTATAATTATATTCAAAAGTTGTTGCAAACATAATAATTATTCTTAGTAATCATGCATTCGTGATACATAGAAATTATAGAAAATTTCTAATAAATTGCTTTAATAGTTTTTTCTTTTTTCAATATTTATCGATAAAGAGACTAAAAATTAATGTAGTTAAAAGAAAATATATTATGAAAGTTTTTCAAAGCTTTTATTAGTTTTATTGCTCTTTTAATAAG
>PTKQ01000054.1 GCA_002937815.1 Alphaproteobacteria bacterium MarineAlpha6_Bin2
ATTAATTTCATCTAAAGAAAAAATATCTTCAGATAATTTATCTACAATTTTTGCTGAGGAAACAATAAAAAGATCGTTTAAATTTATATTATTTATATAATCTTTTATTTTCCTAGAAACTTTAAGTTCAACCAATGCTTCCAAGCTTGAACCAATTATTTTTTTTTCTCTTTTTATTTCTATTGCACTTGTAACAACTTTCCTAACACTTAAAACAAGATCCCATTTTTTAGCTAAAATATTATTACCCCATTTACTATCTGGTTTAGGAAAATCTCTTAGATGTACGCTTTCTTTGTTATTAAAATTATCAGACAACCAAGCTTCTTCTGAAGTAAAACAAAGGATTGGCGCTAACCAGGCAGTTAAAAAATCAAATATTATTTTTAAAATAGATCTACATGATTTTCTTTTTTGACTTAATTTATCATCACAATATAAACAATCTTTTCTAATATCAAAATAAAAAGAAGATAAATCATTTGAACAAAAAATAAGTAATTCTTTATACATTTTATGATAATTATTTTCTTTAATACAGTTTTCTATGATTGTATTTATTTCCCATATTCTAAATAAAATATATTTTTCTAAATCTGGTAAGCTTTTATAATCCATATTTTTTTTCTCATCAAAATCTTTAAGATTTCCAATTAAAAATCGAAGTGTATTTCTTATTCTTCTATAAGAATCAACTTGAAATTTAATTATATTTTCATCAATTTTTATATCTTCAAAATAATCTGATGCAATTGTCCATAATCTTAATATATCTGTTCCATATTTATTGATAATTTCATTTGGAGAAACAACATTTCCCTCTGATTTTGACATTTTTTTTCCTTTTCCATCAACAACAAATCCATGTGATAAAATATTTTTAAAAGGTGCTTTATTTCTTGTACCGCATGATTGCAATAAAGATGAGTGAAACCAACCACGATGTTGATCGGATCCCTCTAAGTATAAGTCAGCTGGCCATGTTAAATCATCTCTATCTTCTAAAACATATGCATGACTTGATCCGCTATCAAACCAAACTTCTACTATATCTTTAATTTGAATAAAATTGTTTTTATTATATTTCTTCCCAAGAAACTCACTTGGATCTAATTCAAACCATGAGTCGCTTCCTTTTTTTTCAAAAATCTTAGCAATGTTTTCTATGACATTCTTATCTACTAGTGGTTCATTTGTTTTTTTATTAATAAATATTGGCAATGGTACTCCCCAAAACCTTTGTCTTGATACACACCAATCTGGTCTATCTTTAATCATGGAAGTAATTCTATTTTTTCCTTTTTTAGGAAAAAAAGTTATGTCTTTTAGAGCATTAAGCGCTTTGTTTCTTAAATTTTCTTTTTCCAAAGAAATGAACCACTGTGTTGTATTTCTAAAAATTAATGGTTTTTTAGAACGCCATGAATGAGGATAACTATGAAATATATCTTTTTTATATAAAAGTTTTTTATTTTTTTTTAAAAATTCAATAACTTTATCATCAACTTTAAAAACGTGCACTCCCTTAAATAAAGGAATGTTATCGTAAAAAATTCCACCCTCATCTATAGTTTGTGGAACTTCTATGTTATTTTTTTTTGCAAGATTAAAATCATCAAGACCGTGTCCTGGTGCAATGTGTACAATGCCCGTTCCTTCTTTCTTTGTAACAAAATCTCCAGCCAACAAAGGGACTTCAAATTTATATCCAAAATCATGTAATGGATGTTTACAAATAGTTTTATCAAATTCTTGTCCACTAAAATCTCTAATTTTTTTTAGTTTAAGTCCTGTATCATCTTTTAATTTATTGATCAAATCACTTGCTGTTATAAAATAAGTATCAGATAAATCTTCCTTCACCAAGGTATATGAAAAATTTTTGTTATAAGCTAGGGCTCTGTTTCCTGGTATTGTCCATGGTGTAGTAGTCCATATCAAAATATTTACACTTTTTTTACCTTTTATTTTTAAATTAGTTTTATCTACTGGAAATAAAACATAGATTGCGTTATCTGAACGATTTTTATATTCTATTTCTGCATCAGCCAAGGCAGTTTTTTCGACTACTGACCACATTACTGGTCTCGAGCCTTGATAGAGGGATCCGTTTAATAAAAATTTTCCAATTTCTCTAACTATTTGAGCTTCTGCTTTATAGGACATTGTTGAATAATAGTTTTCCCAGTCACCTAAGATACCGAGTCGTTCAAATTCTTCTTTTTGAATTTTTATCCAATATTCCGCAAATTTTCTGCATTTATTACGAAATTCTTTAATTGAAATATTTTTTTTTTTATCTCCTTTTTTCATTAATCCTTGTTCAACTTCCCATTCAATTGGCAGACCGTGGCAATCCCATCCTGGAACAAATGCAGCATTAAAACCTTGCATTTGTTTTGACCTAACAACTATATCTTTTAAAATTTTGTTTAACGCGTGGCCCATATGTAAATGACCGTTCGCATATGGAGGACCATCATGTAGAGTAAATTTATTATTATTTTTTAATTTATTTCTTAATTTCTCATACAGTTTTTCTTTTGTCCATTTCTCTAGAATTATTGGCTCATTCTTTGGCAAACTAGCCTTCATACTAAATTCTGTTTCTGGTAAAAAAAGTGTATCTTTGTAATTCATTTATTTTTTTTTAAAATTTTTTTTGCTGTCTTGATATCTATTTCTATTTGTTTTTTTAATTTATTTGTATTAACAAACTTTTTTTCTTTTCTTAAAAACTGTATTAAATTTATACAAATTTCTTTTCCATAAAAAAATTTTTTTATATTAAAAAAGTGATTTTCAAGTAATATTTTATTTCCACCAAATGTCGGCCTGTTTCCTATATTTGCTATTCCATAATATTTTTTATTTTTTTTACTTCCATTAATATAACTTTCTGTTAAATAAACACCTTTACACGGAATGATATAATCTTTTAATTTTATATTAGCCGTAGGATATCCAATAATTTTGCCTCTTCCACTTCCTCTTATTACTTTACCAACAATCTGCCAGGCTCTGCCAAGCATCTCTTTTACTTTATCATATTGTCCTGATTCTAAATTTTTCCTTATTGTTGACGAATTACATATTATTCCATTTTTGGATTTGACCGGTTCGACAATGTTTAAATTATAATCATATTTTTGAGACAGTTTTTTTAATAGTTTAATGTTTCCTTTTCTTTTATAACCAAAATGGAAATTATAACCAATCACTAAATGTTTAACGTTAAGTTTATTAACTAAAATTTTTTCTATAAATTCTTCAGGCGAGAGTTGACTTAAAAATTTATTAAAATTCAAAAAAATCAAATAATCTGCACCTAATCTTTCCATCACAGTAATTTTAGTTTTTATTGAAGTTAATTTAAAGGATTTGCAATTCTTGTTAAAAAAATATCTGGGATGAGGTTTAAAAGTTACTATTGCAGAATTTAATTTATTTTTTTTTGATACTTTAATACATTTTTTAATTATCTTTTGATGTCCTTTATGTATTCCGTCAAAATTTCCGACTGTTATAGAATTTTTTTTGAAATTTTTATTTATTTGATGAAGACTATTAAAAATTTTCATCTTGAAATATTTATATAATTCTTTTTTGGTGGAACCACGACAGCTATTCCTTCAAGTACTATTTTATTTTTAACCAAGCAAGTTGTTAAAAGTTCGCACCATCCTTTTCTTTTAATTTTTTTTTTAACAGAAACCTTAACTGTTACTATATCATTGATTCTCACTGGTTTTTTAAATATTAAGTTTTGTGAAACATAAATCGTTCCAGGGCCTGGGAATTTATTTCCTATAAGAGACGATATAAATGATGCAACCAATATTCCATGAGCAATTCTACCTTTAAAAATAGTCTTCTTTGCAAATTTTTCATCTAAATGGATTGGGTTTCTGTCTCTAGATGCATAGGCAAAGCTTTTTATAATTTTTTCTGAAATTTTTCTTTTTTCTATAAATGAATTTCCTACTTTTAAATCTTTGAAAGAATACATAATAAACTTTGCTTTATAAAAAATATTTTTATTTTATTCACTAAA
>PTKQ01000055.1 GCA_002937815.1 Alphaproteobacteria bacterium MarineAlpha6_Bin2
TCAAAAAAAAATATTAAAAATATTAATATTTTAGTTATCTCATTAGCGATAAAAAAAAATAATCCAGAAATAGTACACTCTAAAAAAAATAATATAAAAATTTATAAAAGATCACAAATACTTTCATTGTTAATGAATTTTAAAGAATCTATAGCTGTATCAGGAACACATGGTAAAACAACTACAACCTCGCTAATATCTTCTATTTTAGAATATGCAAACTTTGATCCTACTACAATCATAGGAGGAATTGTAAATGCTTATAAAGGCACTACAAGAATTGGAAAAAGTAAATGGATAGTTGTTGAAGCGGACGAGTCAGATGGAAGCCTTTCTACTTTATTTCCAAAAATTGGAGTAATTACAAACATAAATAAAGAACACATGGATTTTTATAAATCCGTTGATAAATTACAAAATTATTTTCTAAAGTTTATTAAAAATATTTCTTTTGACGGTTTAGCAGTTTTATGTAATGACAATTCTGGTGTTAAAAAGTTAATAAAAAAAATTACTAATAAAAATTTTATTACCTATGGTTTTTTTAAAGATAGTGACATTCAAGCGTCAAATATTTTTTTTAATAAAACATTTTCTTGTTTTGACGTAAAAATAAAAAAAAATTTTCTTTTTAAAAAAGAAATTATAAAAGGAATAAAATTAAATATGTTAGGAAGACATAATATTTTAAATTGTTTAGCCGCTATATCTGTTGCAAAAATTTTAAATATTAAAACAAAAAAAATAAAAAATGCTTTCAAACAATTTCAAGGTATACAAAGACGGTTTACATTAGTCGATACTATAAATGGTGTGAAAATTTATGATGACTATGCTCACCACCCTGAAGAAATTAAATCAACTTTAGATTTAGTAAAAATATTAAAACCTAAACATACAATAGTTGTTTTTCAACCACATAGGTATTCAAGATTTGGTTTTTTGTATAATAATTTTAAAAGGATACTAAAAAATTGTGACAAATTGATAGTTGCAGACGTATATCCAGCAGGCGAAAAGAAAGTCAATTATTTATCTAAAGAAAAATTTGTAAAAGATATTAACAAAATAAAAAAAAATTTAGCTATTCCACTCAACAAAAAGAGCGATTTACCAAAAATAATAAAAGATAATACTAAGTTTGGAGATTTAGTAATTTTTTTAGGAGCTGGAGATATTTCTAAATGGGCTTATGATTTACCTCTTCAAATAAAAAGAAAAAAATAATTTATTTATATATAGCATGGCAGTTTTTTCAAAAATAAAAGGAAATTATAAAAAAAATTTCCCTTTGTCTAAATTTACATGGTTCCAAACAGGTGGTAAGGCAGAATTCTTTTATATGCCAAATCATATTGAAGATTTAAAAAGTTTTCTGAAAAAAGTGAAAAAAATTCCAATCCATATTATTGGTGGTGGATCCAATGTTTTAGTTAGAGATGGGGGTGTTTCAGGATTTGTAATTAAATTAGGAAGAGGCTTTGATTTTATCAAATTAGAAGATGAATATATTTTATGCGGCGCTTCTGTTAAAAATATCAATCTATCGAAAACATTAGCTAAAAACAATATTAAAGGATATGAGTTTTTATCAACTATACCTGGCACCGTAGGGGGTTGTATATTTATGAATGCTGGATGTTTTGGTAATGAAATAAAAAATTTTATAAAAAGTATTATTGTAATTAATAGAAATGCAAAAATTCTAGAACTAAATAAAAAATCAATATCTTTTTCTTATAGATCATCAGGTATAAAAAAAAATTACTTTATTATAGGTGCAAAATTAAAATTAATTCCAGGTCAAGCATCAGTTGCAAAAAAGAAGATTAAACAATTAATTGCGATTAGAAAGAAAACACAACCTATAAAGAGTTTAACTGGCGGCAGCACTTTTTTAAATCCAAAAACAAAAAAAGCATGGGAATTGATAAAAAAAGCAGGTTGTGAAAAGTTTAAAGTTGGCGATGCTGAAGTTTCATCAAAACACAACAATTTTTTGATAAATAAAGGAAAAGCTAGTTCGTCTGACTTAGAAATGTTAGGAAATAAAATTAAAAAAAAAGTATTTCAAAAATTCGGTATTAAATTAAATTGGGAAATCAAAATAATAGGTTCTAAAAAATAATGAAAAAAAAAATAGCTGTTTTAATGGGAGGAATTTCATCAGAAAAAGAAGTTTCATTAAAAACAGGAACATTTGTTTCTAAAGCTTTAAATGAATTAGGTTATAAGGTAAAAAAAATAAAAGTTTCTAGTAATATAAAATCCCTTTCTTTAAGTTTAAAAAAGTTTAAACCGAATATTGTTTTTAATGCATTACATGGAACTTTTGGAGAAGATGGTTCTGTTCAAAAAATTCTTAAAAATTTAAAGTTTTCTTATACACATTCAAAAATACAAGCTTCAAAAATTTCCATGGATAAAAATAAATCAAAAATTCTTTTTAAGAAACTTAAAATACCAACGCCAAAAAGTGTAGTAATAGACAAAAATAATATTAATAGATATTCAATAAAAACTTCTTTTTTATTTCCCCTTGTTGTTAAGCCGATAAGCGAAGGTTCAAGTGTTGGTGTTAAAATTTGTAAAAATTTAAATGAATTAAAAAAATATAAAATGCATAAATCAAATAGATACTTAATAGAAGAATTTATCCCAGGTAGGGAATTAACTGTTGGAATAATGAACAATAAAGCTTTAGACATTATTGAATTAAAAACAAAAAAAGAATTTTATGATTATAAATCCAAATATACTAAAGGCATGACAAAATACATTATACCTGCCCCTGTTCCCAAAAATATTGAAAGAAAATGTAAAAAATATGCTTTAAAAATTCATAAGTATTTTGGATGTAAAGGAATAACACGTACAGATTTTAGATATAATGAAAACGATCCTTTAAAAAAAAAATTATATGTTTTAGAAATTAATACACAACCCGGGATGACACCACTATCTTTAGTTCCAATGATGGCAAAGAATGTGGGCATAACTTATAACGAACTTGTTGAAAATATTTTAAAAGAAGTTTAATAAAAAAAAACCAGATGGTCTATAAGCCGGGTTCTGTACTAACGTAATAAAACTTCGAATCTTTTAAAACGTTAGATGATGATTATTCATCTTGGATAATTATTACTAATTATCTCAAGCAACCTACCCTAGTGCAAATGTGAAAACTCATTATAACATGCACCTCTTTTTGGTCTTGCTCCTGATGGGGTTTACCAAGCCTTTTTTGTTACCAAAAAAGCGGTGTGCTCTTACCACACCATTTCACCCTTACCATAAAAAAAAACAATGGCGGTTTTTTTTCTGTGGCACTCTCCCTAAAGTTACCTTCGCCGGATGTTATCCGGCATCATGTTTTCACGGAGCCCGGACTTTCCTCTCAAAATGCGAGCAATCATCCAACCATCTGGTTAATATTAAATTAATACTTAATGATTTTTAATTCAAGAAATTTATTATTTAAATATTTTCTTTATTTCTTTCCAATTAAATTTTTTGCCCGGATCTTTTTTTCTGTTAGGAGCAATTTCTGAGTGACCCAATACCCATTCAGGATGAATTTGATATTTTTTTTTTATTTCTTTACATAAAAAAATAAGAGATTTCATTTGTTTTTTAGAAAAAGGAAGATATCCAAATTCATATCCTGGATTTTCCAATTCTATTCCTATTGAACAATTATTTAAATTGTGAATTCCACGCCAATATGAAACGCCAGCATGCCATGCTCTATGTGATTCATTGACTAAATTAATTATTCTACCATTTCTTCTAATTAAATAATGAGATGATACTTTCGATTTTTTATCACATAATCTTTCCAAAGCTTCATCAAATGTTCTCATTCCAGTGTAGTGAATAATTATAGCTTTAATTTTTACACCTTTTGGTCTCTTATCAAAATTGGGTGATGGTATTTTATCAATAATTATTCCCATTACTTTTTTTTGATCATATTTTTGGGATCTAAAATTTTTTCTATATTAATTTTTTTATTTAAACCAAGCTTCACTGCCGCTTCCTTTAAAGTAATAT
>PTKQ01000056.1 GCA_002937815.1 Alphaproteobacteria bacterium MarineAlpha6_Bin2
CTGCCAACGAATCCTGTACCCCCAAAAATTGTAATTGTTAAATTTTGTAAATTTACCATTTATTAATTAAATAATAAAAAAAATAACTTTTAATTGATTTTTTTTTATAAAATACCATTTTAGACCATGGTTCAAAAACTTAAAACTATCAAATTATATAACGGTGATATACCTAAAAATTTAGATTTAGGAAATTCCATTGCTGTTGATACTGAAACAATGGGTTTAAATATTAATAATGACAGACTATGTTTGATACAAATATCATCTAAAAACGGAGAATGTCATATAATTAAATTTGAAAAAAAAAAGAATAATGCTCCTAATTTAAAAAAAATTTTAGAAAACAACTTAATTTTAAAAATATTTCATTTTGCAAGATTTGATGTCGCTGTTATAAAAAAATATCTTAAAATTGATTGTACGCCTATTTATTGCACGAAAATTGCATCTAAGATTGCAAGAACATTTACCGATAGACATGGCCTTAAGGATTTGTGTAAAAATCTTTTAAACATTGATATTAATAAACAAAATCAAACCTCTGATTGGGGAAATAAAGAATTAACCAAACACCAAATAAACTATGCTGCCAATGATGTTTTATATTTACATGAAATAAAAAATAAACTTAATAATATACTTCAAAGAGAAGGAAAAAAATATTTAGCAGATGCTTGTTTTAAATTTTTACCAACAAGGGCTGAGTTTGATTTAATTGGATGGCAAGATAAAGATATATTTGACCATAAATAAAATTAAAATTAAATGAAAAAAAATATTATAAATATTGGTAAAGAAGTTATAAATATCGAAAATAAAGGTTTAAAAATATTAGCTAAATCAATTAATAATAATTTTGTAAAAGCTATAGAAATTTTAAAGAAAACAAAGGGAAAAATAATTTTAACTGGAATAGGAAAAAGTGGTATTATTGCTAATAAAATTTCCTCTACTTTATCATCAACAGGATCTCCTTCACAATTTATTCACCCATCTGAAGCCAGTCATGGTGATTTAGGAATGTTAAGTCGAAAAGACTCTATTGTTGCTCTTACATTTTCAGGAAAAACAAATGAATTAAATGATATTTTTTTTTATTCAAAAAAAAATAAAATTCCATTAATTATAATAACAAGTAAATCAAGTTCTAACTTAAAACAAGTCGCAAAAGTTTGTATTGAATTGTCAAATTTAAAAGAGGCCTGTCCTCTAGGATTAACTCCAACAACATCAACAACAGCAATGATTGCGCTTGGTGACGCTATTGCTATTACTTTAATGAAACTAAAAAAGTTTACTCAAAAGGATTTTTATTCATTACATCCAGGCGGAGAATTAGGAAAAAAATTATTATTAGTAAAAAATATTATGCATAAAGGAAACCAAATCCCTTTAGTAGGGGAAAAAATCTTAATGAATAGTGTAATAATTGAAATGACTAAAAAAAGACTAGGATGTGTAGGCGTTGTTTCAAAAAACAAAAAACTTACTGGAATAATAACTGATGGAGATTTAAGAAGACATATAAAGAACAATATTATTAAAAAAACAGCTAAAGAAATTATGAAAAAAAAACCCAAAACAATTAATAAAGGAATGTTTGCAATTAATGCATTAGAGTTAATGGAAAAAAATAAAATTGGCCAAGTCTTTATAGTCGAAAATAATAAACCAATAGGTATACTTCACATTCATGATTGTATAGAATTAGGATTAGTTTAAAAAAAATCTTAAGTTTTCTATGTAGCAAATGAAGAAAAACAAAAAAACTGCATTTCTTTATCAGAAAAAAAAGAGAAACTATGATAAGTCTTTAAAAATCAAAAAAATTATAGAAAAATCAATTCCAATATGTGTTGGCATATTTTTAATTATGGTATTTTTTTGGCCCTCTTTTTTTTCATACAAGGGAATAAATAATCCAAAAAAAAATAGTAATTATCCAGTTACAAATTTTAATAAAGAAAATGATTCTGAAAATTTTAATTTTCAAGGAATTGATGACTTTGATCAACCTTTCTATTTGCATGCCAAAAAATATCAAATGATAAATAATGAAAAAAATAAAATTTTTTTTCAAAAACCAAAGGCTGAAATAAATTTAAAGGATGGAAAATGGGTAACGTTAGTAGCAAAAAAAGGAATATTTGATCTTGAAAAAAAAACGTTGGAACTAATAGATAATGTTTTAGTTTTACATAGCGATGGTCAACAAATAAGCACAGACACAGCTATTATTGATATGACAAAAGGAGAATTTTATGGAAGTAGAGATTTATTTGGAACAAGTGATAAAATTAAATTTAATTCAGAAGGTTTTAATGTTGAAAAAGAAACTGGAAAGATATCCCTGTTTGGAAAAAGCAAAATAAAAATAAAAACAAAATAATTCTTATGAAAATTGAAACTAAAAATGAAAAAGATTTTTTTTACAACATTAATAATATTTAGTTTCTTTTTGTCTATAAGCAGATTTTTACTTGCAGCCCCAATATGTTTAATATCTGAAGAAAATAAATTAGCAAATAAAACTCAAATTGAAGAAAAGGTTCCCGATATTAAAAACGAAGAAAATGAAATAATAATAAATGAAGAAAAAAGAACAAAAGAGACAGATGAGGAAGATGAAATTGAAATTTCAGCAGATAAAAAGATTGAAGTTGATAAAGAAAATGGCGTTATGATAGCTACTGGAAATGCTTTTGTAAAAAAAGGGGGTACCTCTTTAAGTGCTGATATACTAACAGCTTTTTCTTGCGAAACTACTGATGGCGAAATGCGAATAATTCAAATAAATGCTGATCAAAATGTCGTTATTAAATCCGATCAAGGTAGTGCGTACGCAAATAAAGGTATATATTTTGTTGAAAAAAGAATCATTGAATTATATGAGAACGTAAAATTGGAAAAAGATGGAGATATTTTAGTTGGAGATATAGGAAAATTTAATGTTTATACAGGAAAAGGAGAAATTTCTGTTGCCCCATCAAATGATGGTACTAGAAAAAAAGTTTATGGAATTATCAAATCAAAAAATAAATAAAAAGAAAGAAGGTCTTTTTATAATCAACTTAGAAAAATCCTATGTAAATACAGAAATTTTAAAAAGTATTAATTTTGAAGTACATAGATCAGAAGCCGTGGGTCTTCTAGGACCAAACGGAGCTGGAAAAACAACTAGTTTTCATATCATCACAGGATTGATTAATTCAAATAAAGGCAAAATTATTATGGATGGTATAGATATAACTAATTACCCAGTGCATGTAAGATCAAGATTGGGTTTAGGATATTTGCCTCAAGAACCATCGGTATTTAGAGGTTTAACTGTCGAAGAAAATTTAATGTGTATTTTGGAATATACAGAGCCAAACGAGAATATTAGAAAAAGTTCTTTAGAAATTTTATTAAATGATTTTTCCTTAACTAATAGAAGAAGCTTTAATGTTATGAAACTTTCTGGAGGTCTAAGAAGAAGAGTGGAAATAGCAAGGGCCTTATGCGCAAAACCAAATTTTATTCTTCTTGATGAACCATTTACAGGAATTGATCCAATGCAATTAAATGAAATCAAAAAATTAATAAATAATTTAAAAAAAAGAGAAATAGGTATTTTAATAACAGATCATAATGTAAGGGAAGCTCTTGGAATTATAGATCGAGCGTATATAATTCACGATGGACAGGTCTTAATGCATGGAAAACCAAGTGAAATAATTAAGAATGAATTGGTTAAAAAGTTTTATTTAGGTAAAAGTTTTAAAATTTAATAAATCATGAAATTAACTCAACAATTAAACCAAAAACAAACGCAAAGTATTAAAATTAATCAGCAACTACAAGAGTCTCTAAATCTTTTAAAATTATCAAATCAAGAAATCCTTAAATATGTAAATGATTTAGTAAAAGATAACCCTTTTTTGGATTATGAAAAAAATAAAAAATTAAATATAAATAAAATTGAATTTAATT
>PTKQ01000057.1 GCA_002937815.1 Alphaproteobacteria bacterium MarineAlpha6_Bin2
CTGAAAATATAAGACTATATAAAAAAATGAGAAAATCAAACATCGAAAGAAAAACAAACGAAACAAATATTTCCGTTAAAATAAATATTGATGGAAAAGGTAAATTTAAAATTTCAACTGGTATAGGTTTTTTGGATCATATGTTAGAACAATTATCAAAACACAGTCTTATAGATATTTTGTTAAAAGCCAAAGGTGATTTGAGAATCGATGATCACCACACAACTGAGGATACAGGTATTGCATTAGGCAAAGCATTATCAAAAGCTTTAGGTAATAAAAAATCTATTAGACGTTTTGGAACTTCATACATACCAATGGATGAAACATTAACTAGAGTTAGTGTAGATTTATCTAATAGGCCTTATTTAATTTGGAAAGTTAATTTTACAAATAAAGAAGTTGGGAAAATGGATAGTGAGTTATTTAAGGAGTGGTTTCAGGCTTTTTCCCAAGCAGCAGGTTTAACTTTACATGTTGAAAATTTATATGGTGATAATAATCATCACATAATTGAAACATGCTATAAAGGACTTGCAAGATCTCTAAGAGAAGCAATATCTGTGGATCCAAGAGAAAAGGGAAAAATTCCTTCAACAAAAGGTAAATTATAAAAGAAAGTGAAAATTGCTTTAATAGATTATGGGTCTGGGAACTTACAGTCAGCTTATAAAGCTTTAGAATTAGCAGGAAGTTATAAAAAAAGTAAAATATTTCTTACTTCCAAATCAAAAGATTTGTTAAAAATTGACAAGATAGTATTACCCGGAGTTGGTACTTTTGCTGATTGTATGAAAGGCCTTAAATCTTTACCTGGTATGATTGATACTTTAAATGAAATTGTATTACAAAAGAAAAAACCCTTTCTAGGTATTTGTGTAGGTATGCAACTTTTGGCTTCGGAAGGAAAAGAAAAAGGAAATCATAAAGGCTTGGGATGGATTGCAGGAAAAGTTATAAAAATAAAAAAAAATAAAAAAAAAAAAGTACCACATATGGGATGGAATACAGTAAAAGTTATATCTAAGCATCCAATTTTAAAAAAAAAGAAATTTGAGTCATATTTTGTTCATAGTTATAATTTTATTTGTCGTGATAAAAAAAATATATTAGCAACATGTGATTACCAACAAAATATTACGGCTATAATAGGAAAAGAAAATATAATAGGAACACAATTTCATCCAGAAAAAAGCCAAAAAGTTGGTTTAGAAATTTTAAAAAATTTTATCTGTTGGACTTATTAATATGATTTTATTCCCAGCAATAGATATAAAAAACGGTTGCTGCGTTCGTTTAATCCAAGGAAAAATGGCTAAGGCAACTGTTTTTAATCAAGATCCAATAAATCAAGCAAGACTTTTTGAATCGAAAGGTTGCAAATGGATTCATGTTGTAGATCTAGATGGGGCAGTTAAAGGTGAGCCTGTTAATCAAGAAATTATTAAAAAGGTAATTTCTTCAGTTAATATAAAAATTCAATTAGGTGGAGGAATTAGAAATATAAGCACTATAGATAAATGGTTTGAAATCGGGGTTGAAAGATTAATCCTTGGCTCCTTAATAGTAACTAATCCAAATTTAGTTAAAGACGCAATAAAAAAATATCCTGGAAGAATTGTTTTAGGAATAGATTTGATAGATGACAAATTGGCAATTGAGGGATGGGTAAAAAAAACAGATATAGGCGCAACAGATATAGCAAAAAATTTTGATAATTTAAATATTGCCTCTGTTGTTTGTACGAATATAAAAAAAGATGGAGCAATGAAAGGTATAGATTTAGATTTTATTTTAAATAATACGAATATTTTTAAAAAACCTATTATTGCTTCAGGAGGAATAACTACCTTAAAAGATTTACAAATTTTAAAAGATAACGAAAAAAATGGAATTGAAGGAGCAATTTGTGGAAGAGCAATATATGAAGGAAAAATTGATCCAATTGATGCAAATAAAATTTTTAAAATAGATTGATATGTTAAAAATTAGAATTATACCGTGTTTAGATGTTAAAAATGGAAAGGTAGTTAAAGGGACCAAATTTGTAAATTTAAAATATGCAGGGGACCCAGTAAAACAAGCACAAATTTATGATAAGCAGGGAGCAGATGAATTGTGTTTTTTAGATATTACTGCAAGTAGTGATAAGAGAAATATTCTTTACAATGTTGTAAAAAAGACTGCTCAGAAGTGTTTTATGCCTTTAACTGTTGGAGGCGGTGTAAGGTCAATTCAAGATATTAGAAAATTACTTTTGTGCGGAGCTGATAAAGTATCAATAAATACAGCTGCGATAAAAAATCCTGAACTTATAAAAAAATCATCAAACAAATTTGGAAATCAATGTATTGTTGTTGCAATAGATGCAAAACAAATTAAAAAAAATAAGTGGCAAATTTATACTCATGGAGGAAGAAAAAAAACAGGAATTGATGCAATTGAATGGGCTAAGAAAATGGAGAATTTAGGAGCTGGAGAAATACTTTTAACATCAATGGATAAAGATGGAACAAAATCAGGATTTGATTTGGAATTGACAAAAAAAATATCTAAGAGTATTAGTATTCCCGTGGTTGCATCGGGAGGCGTAGGAAATATTCAGCACTTAATAGATGGAATTAAAATTGGAAAAGCATCAGCTGTTTTAGCGGCTTCAATTTTTCATTATGGTAAGTATACTGTTGGACAAGTAAAAAATAAAATGAAGCAGAAAGGAATTTTGGTAAGAATTTAAATGAAAACAAAAAATAGAAATACAGGAAATATAATTGATATTCTTTTTTCTCTTATAGAAGAAAGGAAAAAAACAAAAAAAAAAGGATCTTATACAGCTTTTTTATTTAACAAAGGTATGAATAAAATAGCCCAAAAAGTGTCGGAAGAAACAGCTGAGACAATAATTGAAGCGGTACAAGGAAAAAAAAAATTAGTTGTTCAAGAAAGTTGTGATCTCCTTTATCATTTAATAGTTATGTGGTCAAAGCTTGGAATAAGACCTAATGAAATTTGGAATGAATTAAATAAAAGAATGAAAAAATCAAAAACAAAAAGAGAAAAAATATGATATATGATGATGATAATATCTTTGCAAAAATTTTAAGAGAAGAAATTCCTTGTAAAAAAGTTTATGAAAACGAATACGTGCTTGCTTTTCATGATGTAAACCCACAATCAAAGATCCATATATTAGTTATACCTAAAGGCAAATACATTTCTTTTGCAGATTTTTCCGAAAACGCACTGCCAGAAGAAATAAATGGTTTTATGAAAGCAGTTGGAAAAATTGCAAAAAATCAAAATTTAGTCGAAAGTGGTTATAGAATTTTAGCAAACCACGGTCAAAATGCAGGGCAAGAAGTTGCTCACTTCCATATCCATATTTTTGGAGGTGAACCTTTGGGTCCTATGATTTCTAAAACTTAAAAAGATAAATTTTCTGAAAACATTTTTGTCCTATCATAGAGAAAACTACTTGGAACTGTAAATTGTCTTATATTTTTCCATAAATTTTTTAAGTCAGAAACCTCTTTATATTCAATTCTTCCTCTATAAAAAATTACACATCCGCAATAATGTACCAAAAAGGCTTTAACGGATATATCTTTTTTATACAATATCGCAACATTAGATTTATCCTGAAGAAGTAATGTAATGGAATGTTGAGGTTGTAAATTTTCTTGAACTATGCCTATAGGTATTCTATTTGTATATGGGAATTTATATTTTTCAATTTTTTTTTGATTAAAATCATTAACAGATAATTCATAATGAATTGCATCTTCTAAATAGGATAATCGTAAAATCAGTTCTATACCTATAGGAGCATGAATTCTATGAAATATTTTTGTTTTTGCTAAGTTTGGACTATAACCGATTAAAAGACCAAATAAGAAAACAATAGATAAAATTAAATAATTTAGATTTTTCTTTGTTTTCATTTTAAATAAAAGAAATATATTATTTTCTAATAA
>PTKQ01000058.1 GCA_002937815.1 Alphaproteobacteria bacterium MarineAlpha6_Bin2
TGCTTTAAGACAATCAATAGCAGCAATTGAGCTATCAAAAAAAAAACCAATAAACCGATTACTAATTCTTCTACCCATGGATGTTGAAGAAAGTATAGAAATAATTAACAATTGTCCCATGCTTGAAGTCCCTAAATGAGAGGAAAATGATAAAATACAAAAAGTTGCCAGTGTTGTAAGTAAACTAAAAATAATTGCCCGAGGTGTAGAAGTTTTAAAATATTTTTCTAATGTTTCAAATTTTTCTATTCTTAATACTGTTTGAATAGATGTTGCAGCGCCCAACCCAAAAAGTAGTGGTAAGGCAATAATATTAGCAAAATTTAAATTAAGACCGAATAAAATTAAAAAAGATAATGAAAATAGTAAAGAAGTAAATAAATTTGTAAAAATTATAAAAATTTTTTTAAAATTTCTAAGAACAACAAATAAAAAAAGTGTTGTAGAACATATCGAAATAATCATAGCTTTCTTGAAAGATGTGACTACAGCATTACCTGCTTCAAAAGTTGTAAAAGCGCCTCCTGAAACATTAGGGGAAATTGTAAAAACTTGATCAACAAACCTTTTTTTATTTTTTTGATTATCAAGGTTATATGATGGCACAACTTCTACTCTAATTTTTCCATTCTTTCCTATGTATCTCGATTTTAAAGAATTTGGAATATTATTCTCTGTAATTTTATTTGCCTCGAAGCTGTCATTTAATTTTTTTATATTTTTTTTAAAAAAATAGAAATATTTTCCTTCTAATTTTTTTAATTCTTCTAAATTCGTAATCTCCCCAGACTCAAAATTATCTTTCAACTGATCTATAAAATTTGTATTAATTTTAGATTGATATTGTTTATCTATTTTACTTTTAATACTTTCAACCATATTTAATACTGTGGTTTTTTGTTCTTCAAAGCTTTTAGAAGATAATTTTTGAGACTCTTGCATATTTATTTTTGGATAAAAGGTTTTAAATTGATCTAAAATTTCTAATTTTTCATTTTGTTTTTCAGGAATAAGATCTTTGAAAAGATTTACCTCTTCAATTTCATCTAAAACTAAAAGTTTATTTTTTAGTTCATTACTTTTAGAAAAGTCTGATACTAAAATATCAACGCTATGATAATCAACATCTTTATTTTCTATTAATTCATTCATAGTAGTAACAGAAATGCTATCTGGATTGCGCAATTTTAAAGGGTCATCGTTAAATTCGATATTTTTTAAATTAAATAAGGAAAAAATAAGAAAAAATATAGCTAAGGTAAAAAAAATTTTACTATTCTTTTTAAAAAACAGCATAAATTGAAAATAATTAATGTCAGTTCCTTCTTTATACGAAGCAAAACAAGATGGGGAATTGTTTTTTCTTGCTATCAGCAAGCAAGGTAAGAAAAAAACCGTTAAAAAAAATGAAACAAACATTCCGGTTCCAGCAATAATTCCCAATTGAGCCACTCCTTGAAAAGATGTAAACGCAAAACTAAAAAATCCAATTGCTGTTGCAAACGCTGTTAAAAATAATGCTTTTACAATGCTGTTGGTTGAATTTATTAATAAACGTTTAGAATGTTCACTTTTTTTTTTAAAAAATTCCAAAAACCTTAAACAATAATGAATCGAAAAATCTATACCTAAGCCAATAAATAAGATTGCAAATGCGATAGATATTAAATTCAATTCTTGAAAAAATAATAAAGCAAAAGCGGTTGTCCAAATTAATCCTATAATTAACGTTAAAAAAGAAACAAATATTAAAGTAAGATTGCGTAAAGCAAAACCTATAAAGAGCAAGACTAAAATTAATGAAATGGTGATTCCTATTTTAGCATCTTTTCCTAAAGTAGATAATTCATCATGCTCCATAGGAGCCGTGCCTGTTAATCGGATATTAAAATTATCCCAATGCTCATTATCAATATTTTTTATTTTTTGTTTCAAAAAGAATAGTGCTTTCTCAGAAGGAAAAAAATTTGTAAAATCAAGCTTAGGTTGAAGATAAATTATTTCTCTATTATTAGGTTTTTCATTATCTGAAAAAAAATCACCCCAAGCTACAGCTGTACTATTGATATCAAAAATTTTTCCCAATAATTTGTTTAAACGATCAATGTGTTGATCATTAAGGTCAACTAATAGAAATAAATCAATTGTAGATAATAAGCCATATAAACTAGGAGATTCGGCAAGTCTAGAAATAAAAGGTTGATAATTTACTATTTGATCAAGCCATTTTTCTAATTCTTCTTCCGATAAATACAATAATCCGTTTTTTTTAAAAAAATCGAGTTCATTTGGATAAAAAATATCTGTAAATAATTTTCCTTCTTGTTTTTTTATTTCCGAGTACATTTTTGATGCTATGTCTTTTGCAACATCACTTTTTTTAGCATCAATAACAACCATGATGTTGTTCGAAAACTGCGGGAATTCTTCTTTAAAAATTTTTTCATTTTTTCTAAATAGTAATTCTTTGGATAATAAATCAGTATTGGAGGTATTAATTGATATATTATGATAAACAAAAAAACCGGCAAATAGTGTCAATAATAATACAAAAGAAATAATCCACTTGGATTGATTTAAAACCCAAACAAACAAAGAATTAAACATATTTCAAATTCTATATCAAAACGAATACATGTTTAAGATTTTTTATTTTTTGTTTTTTCTTATAAGTTGATCAATCCATCCAGGATCATTAACGCATCGTCCAAAAACAATATCTTTACAACATTTTGGCTTGTAATATGTGCCATGTTTTTTTCTGTACCTTTTATATTCATGCGCTCTATAAATATTTTCTAACTGTGTTGCTTGTGATTCTTTATATGTAAATTTTACTTTCTCACTATCGCTAGTATCTTCAAAAGCATTGTTATAGTCTTGCCAAAAATGTACTAGCTCATGTAAAAAAATCGTACGTATACAAAGATTATTAATTGGGTCAATACCTTCAATAAAATATAAAATCTCTTTGCCCTGTATTTGAGCTTTCGTTGGATACCATCCGATAACAGGACATGGTTTATTACATACCTTTTGTGATAACTCTTTTTGTGGCACGAATTTTATCTCTGGAAAATATGGAGGTATTTGGTAATCTGCTCCAATCAAACCTAGGTGAGAATTAATCCAAATAAATAGCGCAGTCATTGTAGAATTTAAAGTATCCATAAAAAAAAATAAAGATTTAATTTAAAATCAACACTTCTCCTTTGCCTCCACAGAAAGTATCGCCTACAAATTTTACGGTGTAAGTATCAGGAAAAATATTTTTAAATTCACTATTTAATTTTTCTAAATAAAATTGAGATATTTTTAAAAATAAATAATTATTTTTTCCACTGTATTTAAAGTATGAAGGAAGTGAAACTTTCTTTTTTAAAATAATTGTTCCTCTTTTCATTAAAATCCCTGGATTAGAACCTATTTTTCCATTTATAACTATTGTTCCGGCAATCATTTGAGAACCTAGATAGTTTTTGGCATTTCCTTTAACAAAAATAATTCCAGCTCTCATCTTAAATGCCAAACGATTCCCAACATTTCCTTGAACGATAACTCTTCCTCCAGATATTCCTATTTTATCTCCTTGAATAGAACTACCTAAATAATCTCCTGCATTTTTTTCTATTAAAATTTCTCCGCCTTTTAAAGAACAAGCTGCATAATTTCCCGCAGATCCTTTGACTAATATTTTGCCATTTTCCATTTTATTTCCAAGATATTCACCAACGCTACCATTAACAATGATTTCTCCTTCTTTCATAGAATTGCCAATATAATCACATTTGCCAAGATTTCCTTTAAAAATAATTCCTTTATTTAGCTTTCCTTGAAAAGAAAAAAAATCTGATAACTTTTTTTCTTCATTACCATAAAAAATTTTTAAATT
>PTKQ01000059.1 GCA_002937815.1 Alphaproteobacteria bacterium MarineAlpha6_Bin2
AAAATAATACAGAGTTTAAAACGTCAGGAAAAAAAGAAAATAAAACAAAATTTAAAACGAAGGATTTAAAGAATTATTTTGCAATCATAAAAAAATATATTTGTAAACTTCTTGAATTAGATACAGAATTATATTTTTTTATAGCACCAGGAATTATTTTATTAGTTGGATTACTTCCAGTTGCACCAATTTATCTTTATATTTTAGGTATATATATTTCTTTAAGCGCAATAATTTTAACTTACAAATTCTATAAAGATAAAGCAGATAATTTGCTTGCGATTATTTTTGCTGGAATTGCTATAATCTACTGCCCTTTATTATTTTTAAGTTTAAATATTGATCAAGTTGATATTGCTTTAACATTAGCTTTATTTGTTCTTGGGTACAAAAAATTTAAAGAATAAAAAATATTAATTAAGTAACTTTAAAATTCTTTTATCTCGACTATTTTTCGCAATATCTTTAATTGTTCTTCCTGTGTAATCAGATTGATTTAAATCTACATTTTTATTTATAAGAATCTTTAAAACATAATAATGATTCTCCCCAACTGCTTTCATTGCAGCTGTTTGGCCTTCGCCGTTTTGATGATTTATATCTGCTCCTTCATTTATTAAATATTCAACCATTTCTAGATTGCCTTTTTGAGCTGCTCTAATTAATGGAGTATCACCTAATAAATCTTTAGAATTAATATCAATTTGTGTTGTAGTCAAAAAAAGGTTAACAATTTCCATATTATTATTCCTAACTGCGTAAACTAAAGGATGGAAACCTTTGATTGTTAAAAAATTGATTGTATTATTATGTCTTTTAAGAAAAAGTTTTATGCCCTCTATATTTCCTAATTCGATATCTGTCAACAATTTTTTTTGTTGAACATCTATACTATCACGAGATTTATCTTCGATCCCAAATCTTTTGTCTCTAGCTTCATATTCGTATGATTTAGGTTCGTAATTATCTGCATCTGCTGTTTCTACTGCAAAGGCATTAACAAAAATGAATGAGGAAAGAAGGAAGGCAAAAAAAAGATTTTTTTTAATTTGACCGCACATACTGGTATCCTTAGATATCTAAGTTAATAACTTTTTTTGCATTTAATTGAATATACTCTCTCCTTGGTTCAACTTTATCTCCCATTAATTTAACAAATGTGTCATCAAGCAGAGTTTCATCTTCAATTTGCACTTTTAATAATGTTCTTTTTTCTGGATCTAAAGTTGTATCCCATAATTGGATAGGATTCATTTCTCCTAAGCCTTTATATCTTTGGATGCTTGCTCCTTTTTTCCCCGCATCCTTGACTTTGTTTAAAAATTCAAAAGTTGATCTAATTGGAATTTGTTTGTCTTCAACAATTAATTGAGCTTTTCCATCAAAAAATAAGTTTTCAAGAAAATTTTTATTTTCTGGTTCACCAAGAATTTTTACTTCTTCTGATTCTTTTAATATTTTTTCTGTTAGTTTATATTCCTCTTCAACCCCTCGAGATTTTTTTTTAAATAAAAAGTATTTTTCTTTTTTTTCTTTATCATTAATAAATTCACCAGACCAATCAGCTAAATTTTCTTCTATTTGCTTTAAATGTTTTGAAATATACTGAGCTGCTTGGTTCATTTGTTTTTCTGAAAATTTAAATTCTCTGATTTCTTTTCCAAAAAAACTACTGATAGCTGCTTGTTCTACAAGTTCAACTGATCCTACTTTTTTTCCTAAGTCCGAAATAGTGTTTCTGATTTTAATTGTTTTTCTTATTAAATCGCTTAACTCTTTATCTTTATAATTTTTTTTATTCTTTGTTATCAGTTTTATATTTTTTACTGCATTATTAATCAAAAAATCATCCATCTCGTCTTCATTTTTTAGATATTTTTCACCAATGCCAGGAGCTTTTATTTTATATAAAGGTGGTTGGGCTATATATAAATTTCCCTTTATTATTAATTCTCTTAACTGTCTAAAGAAAAATGTTAACAAAAGCGTTCTTATATGACTGCCGTCAACATCAGCATCAGTCATTATAATTATTTTATGATACCTAAGATTATCATATTTAAATTCATCTTTACCTATTCCTGTTCCTATAGCACTAATCAATGCCAAAATTTCATCGGAATTTAAAATTCTATCTAATTTAGCTTCTTTTTCTACATTCAAAATTTTACCTTTAAGTGGAAGAACGGCTTGATTGAGTCTGCTTCTTCCTTGTTTTGCAGATCCACCAGCCGAATCTCCTTCAACTATAAAAAGTTCGCATTTTGAAGGATCTTTTTCTTGGCAGTCAGCTAACTTTCCAGGAAGACTTCCAAAATCTAAAATTCCTTTTCTACGAGTTAATTCTTTTGCTTTTCTTGCAGCTTCTCTGGCTTGTGCCGCCTCAACAATTTTTGTTAAAATTAATTTAGCATCTTTTGGGTTTTCTTCTAACCATTGATCTAGTCCGTTATTAACAGCAGATTCTACAATTGGTCTAATTTCTGATGAAACAAGTTTATGTTTTGTTTGACTAGAAAATTTTGGATCTGGCATTTTGATTGATAAAACACATGTTAATCCTTCTCTAGAATCATCGCCTGAGAGAGTAATCTTATTTTTTTCCAGAATTCCTGATTGATTAGCAAATTTATTAATTACTCTAGTTAACGAAGACCTAAATCCGGCTAAATGCGTTCCACCATCAATTTGTGGAATATTATTTGTAAAACACAGCATGTTTTCATAGTAACTAGTATTCCAAGTCACTGCTGCTTCTATAACAATATCATTCTTCTCTTCTTTAAATGTAATAGGTCTTGGAATAAAATTATCCTTAGATTTATCCAAAAATTTTACAAACGCCTCGAGTCCTCCTCTGTATTGTAGTCTAGATATTATCTTTTCTGCAGATCTATCATCTATAAGTTCAATTAGGATTCCGGAGTTAAGAAAAGCCAATTCTCTTAAACGATCTTCTAATTTTTTAAAATCGTAACTTATAGATTTAAAAACTTTTTTAGATGCAAAAAAAGTGATTTCTGTACCAGTTTGCCCATTGCCCTTACCATCTTTTTTGAGTGGCTTTAAAGCCTTACCATCTCTAAATTCTATAAAATAAGAATTTTTATTCCTTTCTATTTTTAATTTTAATTTTTCAGATAGAGCATTAACAACTGAAACTCCAACACCATGCAAACCACCTGATATTTTATATGAATTATCATCGAATTTTCCACCTGCATGTAGTTGTGTCATAATAACTTCTGCTGCTGAAATTTTCTCACCTGAATGCATGTCAACTGGAATCCCTCTGCCATCGTCAGTGACGGTTACTGATCCATTAGAATTTAATTGTACAGAAATTTTTTTACAGTATCCTGCTAACGCTTCATCTATAGAATTATCAACAACCTCATATATCATGTGGTGGAGTCCTGAACCATCTTCTGTATCACCAATAAACATGCCCGGTCTTTTTTTGACTGGTTCCAAACCCTTTAATACTTTAATTGAATCGGCTTGATATTTTTCGCTATCTTTTAGATCTAAAGGAGTATTTTTTATCATAACTATGATTATATTATTCTTTTATGATTTCTTCAATTTCAAAATTTTCTGCTTCACTATATATTGATTTAAATAAATTTTCATCTGCTCCAGACATCCATACTTGTGCATTTAAACTTTTTAATTCGTCAAACAAACTTATTCTTACTTTTTCATCCAAATGAGCAACAAGTTCATCTAGTAATAAAATAGGGGGATTTCCTTTTTTAATATTTAATAATTTACAAAATTGTATAATTACAGCGATTAAAATAATTTTTTGTTCTCCTGTAGAACACGCATCGGCAGTGATTTTTTTTTTAATATACAATATTTTTAAATCGCTCT
>PTKQ01000006.1 GCA_002937815.1 Alphaproteobacteria bacterium MarineAlpha6_Bin2
AGATAAAAAAAATATTTCTAATTTAGTCTTTAAGAATAGTCTAGGAGAAGATAAAAGTTTTTCTGAATTTAAAGGAAATATTTTATTAGTAAATTTCTGGGCTACTTGGTGCGCACCTTGCATTAAAGAAATGCCATCGTTAGATAGACTTCAATCGAAATTCAATAAAAATTTTAAAGTTTTACCTATATCAATAGATAGAGATGGAATTGAAAAAGTTAAAAATTTTTATATTAAAACAAAAATTAAAAATTTAGATCAATTTTTTGACTTTAAAAATACATTGGCTCAAGAATTAGAATTATTTGGGTTACCAACTAGTTTTTTTGTTGATAAAAAAGGAATGATAATTGCTAAATATAATGGAAATATGGAATGGGATCAGAAAAATGTTGTTGAGTTTATTAATTATTTAAACAACAAAGATTAAGATTTAATTTTATCAATTTCTTTTGACAATTCTGGTAAAATTTTAAATAAATCTCCGACTAATCCATAATCAGCTACTTGAAAAATAGGCGCTTCCTCATCTTTATTAATAGCAACAATAATTTTACTATCTTTCATGCCAGCTAAATGTTGAATAGCTCCTGATATTCCAACTGCTATGTATAATTCTGGAGCAACGACCTTACCGGTTTGGCCTACTTGGTAATCATTTGGAACAAAACCTGCATCAACAGCAGCTCTTGATGCTCCTACAGCAGCTTTTAATTTATCTGCTAGTTCTTCTAGTAAAGAAAAGTTTTTTCCACTTTCCATACCTCTTCCTCCAGAAATAACGATTCTTGCTGATGTTAGTTCAGGACGGTTAGATTTATTAAGTTCATTTTTAACAAATTTTGAAATATTTAAATCTTTTCCAATTGAAAGTTCAGTTATTTTTGCATTACCACCTTCTTTTTTTGTTGCTTCAAACGTTGTTGTTCTAACAGTTATAATTTTAATTTTGTCTAAAGACCTGACCTTTGAATTTGCATTTCCAGCATATATTGGTCTAATAAATGTATCTGCATTTTCAATAGACATTATATCAGATATTTGTGCTACATCTAATAATGCTGCAACCCGTGGCATTATATTTTTTCCAAATGTAGATGAGGGTGCAAGGATATGAGTATAATTTTTTGCAATTTCTACAATTAAGGAAGATACGTTTTCAGCCAAATGGTTTGCATATATTTTATCATCAGCAAGTAAAACCTCTTCTATTCCATCAAATTTTGAAACTTCTTCAGAAATTTTTTTACAATTTTCTCCGATAATAATTGCATGTACTTTTTTATCTATTTTTTTTGCTGCTGTAATAGTATTAAGCGATGAAGTTTTTACATTTTCATTATCATGCTCAATTAAAACTAATATACTCATTTATATAACCTTTTCATCGTTATGAAGCTTTGATATAAGTTCTTCAACATCCTTTACTTTAATACCAGCCTTTTTTTTTTGAGGTTCTGTTACTTCTAAAATTTTAATTCTTTGTTTTGTATCAACATTTAAATTATTAAGTTTAATTCTTTCAATTGGTTTTTGTTTTGCTTTCATTATGTTTGGAAGTGAAGCATACCTTGGTTCATTGAGTCTTAAGTCTGTCGTTACAACTGCTGGTAGTTTAATTGTCAATGTTTCTAATCCCCCATCTATTTCTCTTGTAACATTAATTTCTTGACTATTTATTTCTAGTTTTGATACAAAAGTTCCCTGAGGCCATCCAAGCAAAGCTGCTAACATTTGACCTGTTTGATTTGAATCATCGTCTATAGCTTGTTTTCCCATTAAAACTAAATCAGGATTATTTTTTTTTACAATTTCATTTAAAATCTTGGCCACTTCTAAAGGTTGCATATCTTCATTTGTTTCGACTAAAATTCCCTTATCTGCGCCCATAGCTAAAGCTGTACGGATTGTTTCTTCAGATTTTTGAGAACCTACTGAGATTACTGTTATTTCCTTACATATGTTTTTTTCTTTTAATCTAACAGCCTCTTCCACTGCAATTTCATCAAATGGATTCATTGCCATTTTAATATTTTCTAAATCTACACCAGAATTATCACTTTTGATTTTTATTTTTACGTTGTAATCTACGACTCTTTTTACTGAGACTAATATTTTCATTTTTTTGAGATAAATTTATATCGAAAAAAAACAATTTCAATTAAAAAAAATTAATTTTTTTTTTCCTTAAACTATTTATAGACAAACATACTGCAATAATAAACCAATTCATTGATGCATTGCGATTAGAAAAAAAACTACCGGTTGACATAAATGGCCAAAAAATTACACACAAAGTTATTATAGGAGAAAAAAATAAGACTTTAATATTATCTCTTTTTTTTCTTATTAAAAAATATTTAAACCAAGTAGTTAATAAAATTAAAAAACCTATTAACCCTAGTATTCCAGTTTCTAACAACCACTGTATATAAAAATTATGAGGATGAGTTGTGCAAAAAAAATGTTTAATATTTTTTTTATATTCATCTAATTTACATGCTTTCGTATAATTTTTTATGCCTATTCCAGTTAAAGGATAATCTTTCCATATAATGATTGATTGCCTGTAAGTTTCTGCATAGGCAGTTTGGGAAAAATTTCTTAAAACTTCTGTAAAAAAAGGTTGTGTTTTGAAAGTTTTTTTACACTTTTGTGATTCATTATTTTCACATGGAATTTCAATTTCATAAACAGTTCCATTATGCCATGCATTATTTTCTAAAATCTTTATTTCTTGCCATGCGGGATTGTATTTAAAAATTAAAAGAATCATTATTGAGATAATTGGAATACAAAACAATAATTTTGTTTTATATTTTTTTGTTAAAAAGAAAAAAATTATTAAACCCAATCCCATACTTGCAAAAGACATAGCTTCACCTGTAGCAAAAACTATAAAAAAAACGATACTTAAAATTGGTACTATTAACCATTCTTTTATTTTTAATTTAAGTTTTTTTGTTTGAAAAAGGATAAAAAACAAAACTACATAGAAATATTTAGATAGATATGCTCCAGGGATATTGCTTCTAAATGGGCCAGTTAATCTAAAATGATCATTTGAATAAAAACCCAAAAGATCAGGACCATACCCTTTAATTGAATCAAAATTTAAAAACTGAATTAGTGTATCAAACAAAACAAAGGTAAAGCCGATTGTTAGGAAATATAGGAGAATTTTTAAATATTTAGGTTTTGATAGAACCCAGTATTGAAGTGCTATAGCAAATAAAAAGAATCTCAAAAATAAGATTGAATGACTGATACCAATTGATTTATCTAAAGATAATAAACTAGCAAATATTAAATAAAACCAGATAAAAAAAATTATTTTAACCCATTTAATTTTTATCCAAGACCAATCTTTATAAACTAAACTGTTAATTAGAAAAAGAATAGAAATTGAGCTTACTAAAATATCTGAAGGCGCTTGTCCTATAATAATTGCAAACGGAAGTAACAAAGTTAGAACAAATGCAACATTCTCTAAATTTATTTTTACCAATTTTTTAACTCTTTCCTGTATTTTTTCCTGGTATCCAGAGAATATCTTTTTTTCCTTTGTTATTTGTATATCTAGCAAGCACAAATAATAAATCAGATAATCTATTTAAATATGAAATAATATGGGGATTAATTTTTTCTTTTTTTAATAGATCAGATACTTTTCTTTCTGCTCTTCTAACTACTGTTCTTGCAAGATGAAAAAATATAGAAGATTCACTACCTCCTGGCAAAACAAATGATCTTAGAGGTGATAATGATTTATTATAAAAATCAATCTTTGTTTCAATAAAATGAATATGATTTAATGTAATCTTTAATTTTTTAATATTTTTTTTTTCTGGAGTACACAAATCAGCTCCTAAATCAAAAAGATCATTTTGTATTTTTAAAAGAATTTTTTTTATTTGTTTACTTGATTTTAATATTACCAAACCTATAAAGGCATTAGCTTCATCCACTGTTCCATATGCCTCTACTCTTATTGAGTGTTTTAAAACTTTTTTGCCATCTCCTAGAGATGTTGACCCTTTATCACCTTTTCGCGTATAGATTTTATTTAATTTTACCAAAAGTACTATTTATTTTAAAAAATTTACCAAAAGAACAATAGAAAAAATTAATATAATTATACCTTGCACTAAAACACGTAGTCTCATTAATTTATTGGAATATTTTTTATTGAAATCTCCTTTTGAAAGCATGGATATTAAACCAATAATTAGTACGATAAAAGTTAGAATTAATCCAACTATAATCATTATTGGTATAACTTTTGAAAAAAAATCCATTTGTTATTTATTAACTTAATAAGCCTTTTGCAATTACTTGTGCTTGAATTTCTGCAGTGCCTTCAAAAATATTTAACACTCTTGCATCACATAATATTCTACTTATTGGATATTCTAAAGCATAGCCATTACCGCCATGAATTTGCACAGCATTATCTGCATTTGACCAAGCAACTCTAGCCGCTAATAGCTTAGCCATTCCAGCTTCGATATCACATCTTTTACCTAAATCTTTTTGCTTTGCTGAGAAATAAGTTATTTGACGAGCAATCATAGTTTCAACAGTCATCCAAGCTAATTTAGATGCTATTCTAGGAAAAAAAAATATTTTTTTACCAAACTGTTCCCTTTCTTGAGAATATTGTAAACCAATTTCAAGAGCACTTTGTGCTAGACCGATAGCTCGCGCTGCAGTTTGAATTCTTGCAGATTCAAAAGTTTCCATTAATTGTTTAAAACCTTTACCTTCCTCACTACCTAACAAATTTTCTGATTTTGTTTCAAAATTATCGAAAGCAATTTCATATTCTTTCATACCCCTATATCCTAAAACTTCAATTTCACTTCCGCTCATTCCTTTTGCTGGAAAAGGTTCTTTATCTGTACCTCTTGGTTTTTCTGCTAAAATTATACTTAACCCCTTGTATCCCTTTTCATTAGGATTAGTTCTAACCATCATTGTCATTATATCTGTTCTTGCTCCATGAGTAATCCATGTTTTATTTCCAGTAATTTTATAAACGTTTCCTTCTTTAACAGCTCTAGTCTTTAAACTTCCTAAATCAGATCCGGTATTGGGTTCACTAAACACAGCAGTTGGCAAAATTTCACCTGAGGCTATCTTTGGTAACCATTTTTTCTTTTGTTCATCTCTTCCACCTAATTTTATCAATTCTGCTGCTATTTCTGCACGGGTGCCAATTGAACCTATTCCTATATATCCACGACTTAACTCTTCTGTAACAACGCACATTGCTATTTTTTTCATTCCAAGGCCACCAAATTCTTCTGGTATTGTTAGTCCAAAAACTCCTAAATCTGCCATTTGTTTAATTATTTCCATAGGTATTAATTCATCTTTTAAATGCCATTCATGTGCATAAGGTAAAACTTGATCTTCTGAAAATTTTTTAAATTGATCTTTTATCATTTCAAGCGTTTCATCTTCTAACCCAACATTTCCATAATTATTATCTACAATATGTTTAGCAATTTGCATTCTAACGTCGTTTGTATTTCCATATTTTATAAGACCTTTTACCTCATCTATTAAAAAAGCATTTATATCTTCATCTGTTAGGCCAAAATCACCTGCTCTGATTATTTCAGTTTGACACATTGATATACCGCCAATGATTTGGGATAAATATTCACCAAAGGCAGATTGTAAAATTAATTTTTCAAGATCGAAACTTTTTTTATTTTTTTCAAGATTTTTTGCCCAGTTCAGAATTTCTCTTAGAGCAAAATTATATGATGCTAACCAGGAAAATCCATGACAAAGAAATTGCTCTTTTTCTAAAAGTGCATTATCGATAGAACCATCTTTAACAATCTTTTTTTTCGTCAAGTTTTTTGCTTTTTCTATTAAATTGTCAAAAGCTTTTATCGATGCTTCACATTTATTAAAAAGATTTTCAATTATTTGATTATTAACTTTTGCTTCTTCAGCGGTATTGGCCATTGTATTAATAATATATTGTTATACAGTTTTCAAACCAGCTTTCTTTGCTTGAACTAGCACAGCTATATTTCCAGGTTTATGTTTATTTTCTCTAATTTTCATATGAGCTTCTGGTATTTTATCCCACATTAATACTTCCGACATACATGGTTGAATTTTTTTGTTAATTACTAAATTATTTGCTTCATAAGCTTGTTTTAATGTAGCAAAATGACTACCTTGAATTCTTTTTTGATGCATCCATCCATATCTGGCATCAAATGTTAAATTGTAACCTGATGTTGCTGCACAATAAACGACCATTCCCCCTCTTTTTACAACAAAACATGAAACAGGAAAAGTTTGTCCGCCAGGATGTTCAAAAACTGTATCAACCGAAATACCTTTTCCAGTAAATTCCCAAATCGCTTTTCCAAACTCTTTAACTTTATCTGAATATTCTGTATAAGCTTTAATATTATCTACATTTGGTAACTCCCCCCAACATTGAAAATTTTTTCTATTGATTGCACCTACTGCGCCAAGTTTTTTTACATAATTAATTTTATCATCACTTGATACAACCCCTATTGCATTTGCGCCTGCATGTTTTATTAATTGTGTAGCAAAAACACCTAAACCTCCGCTAGCTCCCCATACCAAAACATTTTGACCTGGTTTTAAAGTATGCGGTTGATGTCCATAAAGCATTCTATATGCAGTAGCTAAACAAAGAACATAACATCCACTTTCTTCCCATGTTAAGTGTTTAGGTCTGTGCATTATTTGTTGTTGTTGCACTGCAGTAAATTGGGCAAAAGATCCATCAGGTGTTTCATATCCCCAAATTTTTTGAGAACTAGAGAGCATAGGGTCGCCACCATTACATTCTTCATCATCTCCATCAACTTGATTACAATGAATTACAACTTCATCTCCCACTTTCCATCTTTTAACATTTGGACCAACTGCCCAAATAATTCCTGATGCATCTGAACCGGCTATATGAAAATCTGCTTTATGATAATCAAATGGTGAAACTGGTTTTCCTAAAGATGCCCATACCCCATTGTAATTTACTCCTGCTGCCATAACCATTACTAAGACATCATTTTCTCCAATTTTCGGAGCATCAACGATTTCAATTTTCATTGCGTCTCGAGGCTCACCATGACGTTCCTGTCGAATTAACCAAGCATACATTTGTTTAGGTATATGGCCTAATGGAGGTATTTCCCCTATTTCATATAAATCTTTTTTATCCTGCATTTTTTTCTTTAATATAATAAATTAAATATAAAGCCTAATAAAAATTTTTTTTATAACTATATATATTTTTTTTTATCACAAAAGATAAGATATGAATTTAAGAAGAAAAAAAAATAAAAATTTTCATAAATCTATTAAAGATAAAGAATGGTTAATTAGAACATATTCTGGTCATTCTTCGGCTAAAGAATCAAATAAATTATATAGAGAAAATTTGAAAAAAGGGCAAACAGGTCTCTCAGTTGCTTTTGATTTACCTACTCAAACAGGCTATGACTCTGATCATGTTTTAGCAAAAGGAGAAGTGGGAAAAGTTGGAGTTCCAATTTCTCATTTAGGAGACATGTTGGAATTATTTGATGAAATTCCAATTGGAAAAATGAACACTTCTATGACAATTAATGCTACAGCAGCCTGGTTGCTTTCTCTTTATATTGCTGCTGCTGAAAAACAAGGATACAAAAGAAAAGACCTTCAAGGCACAACCCAAAATGATATTATTAAAGAATACCTTTCTAGAGGTACATATATTTTTCCTCCAAAAGAAAGCATGAGATTAACTTCTGATATTATTTCTTTTACTTATAAAGAAATACCCAAGTGGAATCCTATAAACGTATGTTCATATCATCTTCAAGAAGTAGGCGCAACACCAGAGCAAGAATTATCTTATGTTCTTTCAAACGCATGTGAAGTTTTGGATAATGTAAAAAAATATGGACAAGTTCCAAAAAAAGATTTTCCAAAAGTTGTAGGACGAATCAGCTTTTTTGTTAATGCTGGAATTAAATTTTTAACTGAAATGTGTAAAATGCGAGCGATGGTAAGTTTATGGGATGAAATTTGTTCAAAAAAATATGGAATAAAAAATAAGAAATATAAAAGATTGAGATATGGCGTTCAAGTTAATTCTTTGGGTCTTACTGAACAACAACCTGAAAATAATGTCTATCGTATATTAATAGAAATGTTAGCCGTTGTTTTATCAAAAGATGCTAGAGCAAGAGCTGTTCAATTACCGGCATGGAATGAAGCATTGGGATTACCTAGACCATGGGACCAGCAGTGGAGCATAAGATTACAACAGATAGTAGCACATGAAACAGACTTGTTAGAGTTTGAGGATATTTTTAACGGTTCCAAGGTAATAGACTTAAAAGTACAAACAATTATCAAAAATGTTAAAAAAGAACTTAAAAATATTGAAAGAATGGGTGGGGCTGTAACATCGATAGAAAATAGTTATATGAAACAAAATTTAGTGAAATCTATGTCAAAAAGAGTCGAATCTATTGAAAGTGGAGATCAAATAGTAGTAGGTGTTAATAAGTTTGTAGAAACCGAAAATTCTCCTTTAACGGCTGACAAAAAAGGATTTATGAAAATTAATCCAAAATCTGAAAATAAACAAATACAGAAGTTAAAAATTTGGAGAAAAAAAAGAAATTTTAAAAAATGTCAGGATACCTTGAAACAATTAAAGTATGCCGCTAGAGAAGGCAAAAATATTATGGAGTTATCAATTAATTGTGCACATGCAGGAGTTACAACTGGGGAGTGGGCAGACACTTTAAGAAAAGTCTTTGGAGAATATAGAGCTCCTACAGGTGTAGGTAAATCCACCAGCCAATCTCATGCACCTTCTAAAAGAATAAATGAAAGAGTTAACAAAATTTCTTCAAAATTAAATAGAAGAATAAAATTATTAATAGGCAAACCAGGACTTGACGGACATTCTAGTGGTGCAGAACAAATAGCTGTTGCAGCTAGAGATATAGGTATGGAAGTAGTATATGAAGGTATTAGACTTACTCCTAAACAAATTATAAATACAGCTATAGAAGAAAGTGTTCATATGATTGCCTTGTCAATTTTGTCAGGATCCCATTTATCTATAACCATGGAAGTTATTAAATTAATGAAAAAAAACAATCTTTCAAAAATTCCATTAGTTGTAGGTGGAATAATTCCTCCTGAAGATGAAAAAAAAATGCTCAAACTCGGTGTTTCAAGAATTTATACACCTAAAAACTACAATATTAATTTTATAATGGATGATTTTGTAAAAATTTTAGAAAAAAATTATTAATTTTTTCCGTTTTTAAAACAATGACATTTCAGAGAAGAATAAATGAATGTAATACATTTAATAAAATAAATTTTTTTAAATTTTATGTAAATAATTTTCATGTTGGATATATAAAGAAAAAAAATTTAAATTTAATTAAAAAATTTTCTAATATTTTAAAATTTGATAATCAAAAAGTATTTTTAGATATAAAATTTAGCAGTTTTAATAAAAGAACTCTGGCTATAAATAAAATTTTTAAATATTTAGTTAAACAAAAGATAATTAAATCTAAACATAGGGAATTTTTTCCAGTTTTTCATTTGTTTAAATTAAGGCCTTTACTAAAAATACAAAGAGCATTTGGGCCATTTTTTGGTATTCAGTTTTTTGGAACACACCTGAATGGTATTGTGAGAAATAAAAGTAAACTTTTTATGTGGGTTGGAAAAAGATCTGATAAAGGAAATTTCCCAAATGCACTTGACCAAATTACTGCTGGAGGTTTGCCATATGGAGTTAATATAAAAAAAAATTTGATTAAAGAATCCTATGAAGAAGCTGGTATACAAAAAAATTTTATTAGTAAGGCAAAATATATAGGAACTATTTCCTATAACGTTGAAGCTAAGCTGGGTTTAAGCAGGTTCATTATTTTTTGTTATGATTTAGAATTATCTAATTATTTTATTCCAAAGAATCAGGACGGCGAAATTAAAAGATTTTATTTGTGGCCCTTAGATAAAATATTAAAGATTATAAAAACTTCTAGAAGATTTAAGTTTGATAGTGCATTGGTTATAATTCATTATGCATTAAAAAAAAGAATTATAATTTCAAAAAAGTTAAATCGTTTATTGAATATTAATAATGATATCAAAATTCTAAAAGATTACAAAATAAATTGATTTTTTTTTTCTCATGGAAGAACTTCAATATGAAAAATATCCTAAAGAAAGCTTTCAACCACATTCGATAGTTGTGTTAATGCATGGCATTGGAGCTGATGCTTTTGATTTAATACCACTAGCAAAATATTGGTCAACAAAACTTAATAAGACTCAGTTTTATTCATTAAACGCTCCTTTTTTTTATGCATTAGGACCTTCAGGACGACAATGGTTTAGTCTAGAAGATAGAGACCAGACAAGAATACTAAGTGAAATAGACCATATTAAACCTATGATTATAAATTTTTTAGAAAAAAAATTATCTGACAGCAAACTTATATTTGAAAATTTAGTTTTAGTTGGTTTTAGCCAAGGAACTATGGTGGCACTCAATATAGGACTATCAATAAATAAAAAAATTAAGGGTATACTGGGATATTCAGGTGGAATTATATTGACTAAAAGTGGAAAAATTACCATTAACTCTAAGCCAAATATATGTTTAATTCATGGAATAGATGATGATATTGTGCCAAAAAAAATGATGGAAACAACCAAAGTAATTTTAAAAGAAAATAATTTTTTAGTTGAAACTCATTTAATCCAAAATTTAGGCCATAGCATAAATAATCAAGGAATGGAAATAGGCGAAAAGTTCCTTGTTAAATATTTGGTAAAATGATAAAAGAATCTTGGAAGAAAATAAATAAATTATAATTTATTTTTTATGAATATTTATTTTAAAACATTAGTTCTCAATGCTGACTATAAGCCTTTAAGTTATTTCCCTCTATCAGTTTGGGATTGGAAAGATACTATTAAAGCAGTTTTTTTAGAAAAAGTTAGTGTTGTTTCAGAATATAATGAAATTGCAAGATCGCCTTCCTTATCAATTAAAATTCCAAGTGTAATTGCATTAAAACAATTTGTTGTTTGTTCTAGAAAACCCGCATTTACTCGTTTTAATGTTTTTTTAAGAGATGAATTTAAATGCCAATATTGCTCTAGTGAAAACAACCTTACATACGATCATATTATTCCTAAGTCTCATGGTGGAAAAACAATTTGGGAAAATGTTATAACTGCATGTTCTGGATGTAATACATCAAAAGGAAATAAAACATTAGAAGAAGCAAAATTATTAGCTAATAAACAACCAATTGAACCCACTATTTCATTTTTACAGGAAAAAATAAAAAAATATCCTCCAAATTATCTTCATGAAAGTTGGAAAGATTATTTATATTGGGATAGTGAACTACAGCCTTAAAAAGAATTAAAAAATTTTTGTTTATTCCTGCTACAACTAATTTTTTCTTAATTTTAAGAGTGATAAAATTAATAAAAATAATGAAATAATTATATTGTAACCAACAAGAGATATACCTAATAAACTAAAATTTACTTTGCTACACGAAACAAATTCTTTTTCTAATAAATATTCTTTTAGGTTTGATTTATCTTTTATATATGAATCATTTATTTCACAATTAGTAAAAGCACTCCAAAAATTATTTTCAATTCCAAAGTGATAAATTGCTAACAGTAAACTTGATAAAAAAGTTATAGAATATAAATAATAAAATATCTTTTGAAACTTATAATCTTCTATAAACAAAAAAATTATTGCTAAAAATATAGCAAAAAAATATGGAATCCTTTGGTAAATACATAAAATACATGGTTTTAAATCCAAAAAGTATTCTAAATAATATACAACTAGTAAAATAATTGAGCATGAAAATAAAAAGAAAAAATTTA
>PTKQ01000060.1 GCA_002937815.1 Alphaproteobacteria bacterium MarineAlpha6_Bin2
GGTGGGATTTTATTATAAATTTTTCCATACTCCTAAAATTCTTTGGACGATTATGGCAAAAGTAATAAGAAGAATTGCTGGGCTAGGATCAATTTCAAAATCTTCTGAAGATCAAGGTAAATATCAACATAGTAATAAGCATAGTGATGTAGTAGTTATCGGAGGTGGGCCAGCAGGCATGTCAGCAGCTTTATCTGCAGCAGAATATGGAGCAGAAGTAACATTGATTGAGAAATCACATTATTTGGGAGGACATTTAAGATCCAATAGGCCTGCAATGATGAATGAAATTCCAGAAATTGATTCGAGAACAACAACTGAGTTAGTATCTTTTCTTTCATCAGAAGTTAATAAAAGCAAAGCGATTCAAGTAATGAATAATGCTTCAGTATTTGGAAATTATGAAAATAATCTTTTAGGTATTTTGAAAGAAAAATCTTTCATAAAATTAAGGGCAAAAACAGTTATTTTTGCTACTGGTTCTCATGAATTTCCGGCTACTTTTGAGAATAATGATTTACCTGGCATTATGTTATGTTCTGCTATTCAAAAATTAATTCGTTTGTATGGAGTTAATCCTGGTAAAAAAGCGGTTGTTTTTGGTTCAAGTGATTTTATTTATGAAACAGCTTTAGATTTAAATGATGTTGGAGTAGGAAGCATTACTATTGTTGATCAAAGAAAATCTGTAGAAGTAGCTATTGAATTACTTGAAGAAATTCAAGCTAGAAAAATCGAAATTTTATTTGAATATACGGTATTGAAAGGGGAAGGAGGCAGTCATCTTAAAGGTTGCATTATTGCGCCAATAGATGATGCTAGCAAGTCAAAACGAATAAGATGTGATTTGTTAGCAATTAGTGGGGGAGTTCAGGGTAATTTTGGATTATTACAACAAGCAGGTTTTAAATTTCGATTTGATTCAAAAATTGATCAATTTATACCAATAAGAGAGATTAAAGGAGTTTTTCATGCAGGAAGAATTTCTGGTTCAGTGAGAGTTGAATTAGATTTGTTATTAGGTCGCAAAGCTGGAATGGAAGCAGCATTATTTACAGGTTGTGAAATATCAGAAATAGAAAAAAAACGAAAGGATGTTGAACAATTAATAAAGCTTAATAACAAAACAAGTGATCGGGAAGATTTGAATGTTGAAACTAAGTTAAAACACATTGGGAAAAGTTTTGTATGTTATTGCGAAGATGTTTTAGTGAAAGATGTCCAAACGGCAATTCATGAAGGCTATTCTGATATAGAGACTTTGAAAAGATATACTACAGTTACAATGGGTCCGTGCCAAGGAGAAATGTGTCAAAATACATTCGCTAAGGTTTGTAGCAATGCGACTAATGTTGATGTTAGTACTGTAGGTTTAACAACTAGAAGACCTCCATTAATTCCTGTTCCCCTTCGTGCGATCGCTAATCCAATTAATTTAGTTGCACATGTGACTTCTATAGATAGAGTGCATAGAAAGAGTAATGCTTATATGGTAGATATTGGTTCGTGGCAAAGACCACTACATTATGGCGATCCTGTGAAGGAAGCTTTATCAGTTAGAAATAAGGTTGGCATTATTGATGTTAGCACATTAGGGAAATTGGATATTCAAGGTATTGAATCAGGAATATTTTTAGACAAACTATATACACATCGATTTTCAAATTTAAAACAAGGTAAAATCCGTTATGGGATTTTATGTGCAGATAACGGTACCATAATGGATGATGGAACAGTAACTAAATTAAACGATCAGCATTATTTTGTGACAACTTCAACCTCTGGTATAGAATCTATTGAACAGTGGTTTAAGTGGTGGAAGGTTAGTATTAGACAATCTGTTTATATTAGTAATGTTACATCTGTTTTTTCAGCAATAAATATTGCTGGCCCTTATGCAAGAGATACATTGACTAAATTGACTGATATAAATTTAGATAGTAAAAAATTCCCTTATATGACTTCGACTAAAGGTAAAATTGCTGGTATTGATGGGATGCTTTTACGTGTTGGATTTGTTGGAGAGACCGGCTGGGAAATACATTTTCCTTCAGAATATGGAGAATATATGTGGAATGTTTTGCTTTCAGCAGGAAAAGAATTTGAAATCACTCCTTTTGGTGTTGAAGCACAAAGAATTTTGAGATTAGAAAAACATCATATAATTCCAAATCAAGATACGGATATACTTAGCACTCCATTAAATAGTGGTGCAGAATGGGCAGTGAAATTTGATAAAGATGATTTTATAGGGAAACAGGCTTTGGTTTTTGAAAAAAATAAAGGAGCAGATAGTTTACTTGTTGGTTTTGTAATGGAAGGTCAAATAATTCCTGATGATGGTGATCCTGTTGTTATGGATGGAAAACCTATTGGTAAAGTTACTAGCGCTCGAAGCAGCCCTGTTTTTGGAAAAGGCTTTGGTCTTGTTTGGGTGCCGATTAGTTATGCAAAAGAAGATACTCTTATTTTTATAAGAGTTAATGAAGAAAATTTACGTGCTAGAGTTGTTACTAGTCCACTTTACGATCCTCAAGGTGAAAAACTAAAATTATGAATCCTATTGGCATAAGTGCAATACAAGAATTTCATGAAGAGCATCAAGCTATTTATGTTGAAAATAATGGTTGGATGTTACCAAGTAAATATCCATTTATTAATAACGCAATAAATGTAGTTGAACAATTTGTTGGAATTCATGATATAAGCTCATATGCAAAGATTATTCTTAATGGAGATAATATTCTTGAAATACTTCAATTGAATTTTAAATTTACATCTCCATTTACTGATCAAGTTAGATTTATGAAATCGATTGATTATGATTTTACGTTACTATTAGCTGAATTAACTAAGAATGAATATTTTATATTGGTTGATCGTTTACATAAAACGAATTTAATGGAAATTATAAAAACCAGTTATAAAGATTCTGTCTATTTTGTAGATATGAGTTCAGGATTAACTGGAATACGATTGATAGGCCCGATGGCATCTGAGGTTATTACGGCAGTTAGTGCATTTGATATTCGCACGAAGCATTTTTCTAATATGTCAGTTGCTCAGATTTCTTTAATGGAAATACATGCATATTTATTCAGAATTGATATTCAAAATAAACCATGTTATGACATTTTTGTATCACGCGATATTGGGTTATTTGTATGGAATGAATTGATACACACAGGAAAGTATTTTGGAATTACTCCTTTTGGTGTTGAAGTTATGAATAAACTTAGTTAATGGTGTATAGGTCTTTTTAAATTTATGTTTTCAAATAGTAAAGGAATATGGGGCTCAACAAAATTGAACAAACATTATGATGTTGTGATTATAGGAGCAGGAGTTCATGGTTTAGCTACTGCATATTATTTAGCTAAAATTGGCATTACTAACGTAGCAGTTTTTGATAAAGGATATGTAGGTGGTGGAGGTAGTGCAAGAAGTACCGCTATAATCAGAGCTAATTACTTAACTGTAGAAGCGATACCGTTTTTTCGAGAGAGTTTATATCTATATGAACAATTATCTGAAGAATTTAAATTCAATATTTTGTTTAATCAGATGGGTAGATTAGATCTTGGGCATTCTGAATCTGATATTTATAATTTGAATTTGAGAGCTGAATTCAATCAGGTTTTAGGTGTTGATAGTCGGATTATCATGCCTGAAGAAATAAAAAAAATTGAGCCTCGATTAGATTTAAGAAAAGGCAAACATCATCCAGTTCTAGCAGCTTTATACCATTCTCCTGCGGGAACGGTTAGACATGATGCAGTCGTTTGGGGATATGCCCGTGCTGCCAGCAAACTTGGAGTAGAAATTTTTCCGTTTAC
>PTKQ01000061.1 GCA_002937815.1 Alphaproteobacteria bacterium MarineAlpha6_Bin2
TTCTTTAAAAAATTCTTTATTTTCTATATATTTGATTAATATTTCATTATAAAAATTTTTTGAAAAAACAAGTAATGAAAAAATAAATAATAAAAAAGTTAAAATAATTTCAGTTTTTTTTTTTAACATAATGGAACAATTAAAAACAAAAGGTATTTGGATTCCACCAAGTAGTTTGGAAGAAAAAATAAAACATTTATTAATACCAAGTAAATTATATATCAGAAGATTGGTTTTAAAGGAATGGGTAAAAGGAAGAAAAGATATAAAAATATTAAAATATTTGATTAATAAAAAGAAAAATTCAATTGATATAGGAGCATATAAAGGAGTTTATAGTTTTTTATTAGCAAAATATTCAAAAAAAGTTTATGCGTTCGAACCCAATCCAAAATCTTTTAATATTTTAAAAAAAAGTGTTAGAAAAAATGTAAAAGCGTTTCCATTTGCCATTTCAGATAAATCTGGCATAAGTTTTTTAAAAATTCCTAAAGGTAAAAAGGGGTACTCTAATCAAGGAGGATCTTTAAGAAATGTAAAGTTAGATAAAAATTTTGGTAAAATAAAAGTAGAAACAAAAAAAATTGATGACCTAAAATTAAAAAACATCGGATTTATAAAGATTGATGCAGAAGGAGTTGAACTTAAAGTTTTAAAAGGTGCAAAAAAATTAATAACAAAATATAAACCAACTTTACTTATTGAAATTGAAGAAAGATATATTTCTGAGCCTATAGAAAAATCACTTAGCAAAATTCTTAATTTAGGATATCGTGGTTTTGCATTAATTGGTGAAATTCTGACACCATTAAAATTTTTTGATGGTAACAAAAATCATCGAATAGATTATGGACCAGATTTTCATGCAAATGCATTTATTTTTTTTGCAAGGTAAATTATGAGAATTACTGTTTTTTTGTTTATTTATTTATTAATTATAAATCCAATATATTCAAAAAATATAGAAAACATTACATATCCTTTTAAAGCAAAAGAATTAGTGTTTGAATGTAAGGCATGGATATCTGGCGAAACTGCTGTACAACAAGAAGCCAAAAAAGAGGTATCATGTATTAGATATATTCAATCAGCTATAAATACATATCAATTAATAAAATCGAAAGGTAATGAAAAATTACCAGATTTATGTTTATCTAGAGTTCTAAATTTGCATAGACATAAAGATGTATTTATTAAATATGTAAAACAAAATCCAGATAAAGAAAATTTAGATGCATCAAAAATTATTATTGAATCCCTTATCAATTCATACTGTAAATAAAAATCATTTTTTTAATTCATTTGTCATAAATCTTTGGTATATTTAAATTTCTTTTTTTATATAAGGATGTATATTTAACTGGGTAAAAATGAGTCTAGATTTAGGACAACTTGCTTTGTGGCAGAATATTACCTTAGCTGTTCTAGTGGGATTAACCTTTATTTTTTCAGTTATAAAACTTTTCAAATTTATAGGATTTACTGAAAGCGGTTTAGGCAAACTTTTGTTAAAAGAACAAATTATTGCTAAACCAGGATTTAATAGATGGTGGGTCCCTGTTGCCTCCGTCTCAATACATTTATGTATAGGGTCTGTTTATGCATGGAGTATATTTAATCCTGCATTAATTAAAACCATCGGAATTGTAACAAGCTCTGCAAACGACTGGGTGCTAAAAGAAGTAGTTTGGATTTATTCTACAGCTATTGTATTTTTAGGATTGTCAGCTGCTTTTGCTGGCTCCTGGCTTGAAAAAGTTGGTCCAAGAATGGTCGGATTAGTTGCAGCATTTTGTTGGGGTGGCGGTTTTTTGATTGGTGGACTAGGAATCATTTATCATCAGCTTTGGTTAATTTATCTAGGTTATGGTGTCATAGGCGGTTGCGGCCTTGGATTAGGATATGTGTCACCAGTTGCGACTTTAATCAGATGGTTTCCTGACAGGAGAGGTATGGCAACTGGTATGGCTATAATGGGTTTTGGAGGCGGTGCGTTTTTTGGAGCACGTATTAAAGATTTTTTTATTCAATATTATTATAAAGCGCCAGAAATTTTATCAAATATTTCTGAATCAGATTTAATAACAAAAGCTGGAAAGAGGTTCGCTGAAACAGCAGAAGGATTGAAAGAAGTTGTTGTTATAGGAGTAAATGATGTTGCAAATATGATAGTTCCCGGAGATGTTGGAGTATATTTAGTTGGAACTGGTTCAGTTGGTATTTCACAAACATTTTTTACACTTGGTGCAATATATTTCTTAGTTATGACTATTGCTGCTTTATCATACAGAGTTCCTTCCAAAGACTGGTTTCCAAAAGGCTGGGTACCCCCAAGTGATGCTGAGATTCAAAAAAAAATGATAACAACTAAGCATGTTCATATTGATGAAGCATTAAGAACACCACAATTTTATCTTTTATGGGTAATTCTTTGTTTTAATGTTACTGCAGGGATTGGAGTGCTTGGTGTAGCGAAAACAATGATTACGGAAATATTTCAAAAGAAAGCAGCTTTAATTGTTACAAGCGCATTCACTACGTGGTATGTCATGCTTATTAGTATATTTAATATGGCAGGCCGTTTCATTTGGGCAAGCGCATCAGATTATATAGGTAGAAAAAACACATATTATTGTTTTTTTATTCTTGGAATTATTCTGTATTCTTCTATACCTATTTCAGCACAAACATTAGATATAGCGCCGGTAATAGTATGGTTAATATTATTTTACGGCGCTACTCTGATTATTTTTACAATGTATGGTGGAGGTTTTGCAACGATACCAGCTTACCTTGCGGATATGTTTGGGACCAGGTATGTAGGAGGTATTCATGGAAGATTGCTAACCGCTTGGAGTACAGCGGGGGTTTTAGGACCAGTGATTATAACTTCTATTAGAGGAAGTTCAATTAACAATGCCATTAACGATTTATCATCTAAAGTAAACCCACAAACATTTTCTGAGAAATTTGGAACGGGAATTGAAAATTTAAACGAGCTTGTAAAAGCAAAAACAGTAACAATTCAAAATCTTTTAGAAATTTTACCACCTGGCACTCCGGATCCTACAAGCCAAGTATATAATAAAACTATGATAGTAATGGCATGTTTGTTAGGCGTGGCCTTAATTGCTAATTTTTTAGTTAAACCGGTTGATTCAAAGCATCATATGAAGTAACAGTTTATCTAATTTTATAAATTACTGGAACCTCAATTATCATCTTTTTTCTTTTAATTTCTAATGGAAATGGGGGGAATGGGGCAGCGTCTTCTACTGCATCAAAAGATGAATCTACTAAACGTTGATATTTTGCCTTCAGGGATTTTACACTAATTAATTTTCCATTATTCCCTATAGTTATTTGTAATAAAACAGAGCCTACTTCATTTCTAATCAATGATTGCCTTGGATATTTTTTTTTTGAATCAATTAATTTATAAATTTGAGTAACATATTGATTAATAATTTCTTTGGAAATTCCACCCTCAATTCCTTTTAAAGTTCCTCCTACTATTTCTTCTTTACTTTTTTTTTGTTCTATAGATTTTTTTTGTGGAATTACGTTTTTTAAATCAATTTTTTTTTTGGACTTTTTATCGATTTTTTTTAATTTAGGAACCTTTTTTAGAACAATCTTTTCTTTTTGTATACTTTTTTTTATTACATTTGTTTCAATATTTCCTATTGCAGAAAGACTAATTGTAATTTTATTTTTTAATTGATCAGAAAGTTTAAAAGTAAAATTACCTAATGATAAAAATATGAACAAATGCAAAATAATAGATATTAAAAATGCAAAACTTATTGTTAAAGAATTTAATTTTTGTT
>PTKQ01000062.1 GCA_002937815.1 Alphaproteobacteria bacterium MarineAlpha6_Bin2
GAGCTGGCCCGGCAGCACGGAGTGCGGGTGATGCGCGCGGGCGGGAAAGGCATCGGCGCGAGAAAAGGACTGTCGGTTTCACAGAGTAATGAAGATAAAGGAATAGATTTAATTATAAGTGATGTAGCCCCGACGACATCGGGGATCAAATTTCAAGATTATACTGCTAGTTTAGAATTATGTAATAGAACATTGAATATTGCTTTAAATATCTTAAACAAAGGAGGAATTTTAATTCTTAAAATTTTTCAAGGTAAAGATATTGAACTATTTAATAAGCAAGTAAAAAAGAGATTTTTAAATTTTAATTTATATAAACCTAAATCAAGTAGAACAGAGTCTAAAGAAATATTTATTATAGCTAAATTTTTTAAATAAAAAAAAAACTTGAACCTAATTCGACTAATCCCTATTATTGTATATGGGTAAAAAAATAAAAGAAGGAATTACCTTTGATGATGTTCTTTTAAAACCTTCATCATCTACAACCCTGCCTGCTCAAATAAATACTAAAACAATTTTAACTAAATCAATTGATCTCGAAGTACCAATCATATCTGCAGCGATGGATACAGTAACCGAATCTGCAATGGCTATTTCAATGGCGCAATTTGGGGGCATCGGATCTATACACAAAAATATGTCAATTCAAGAACAGGTTAATGAGATACAAAAAGTAAAAAAGTTTGAATCAGGAATAGTAGTTAATCCAGTTACTATAACTCCTGATAAAAAATTGAAAGATGCTTTGAATTTAATGATAACCCATAAGATTTCAGGAATTCCCGTTGTAGAAAAAAATGATAAATTAGTTGGAATTCTAACTAATAGGGATGTCAGATTTGTTGAGGATACTAGTATAAAAGTCAAGGATCTTATGACAAAAGATAATTTGCAAACTGTCAAAGAAGATGTAGGTATGGATGAAGCCAAAAGAATTCTTCATAAAAATAGAATAGAAAAATTATTGGTTGTTAATAAAGATTTTAAATGTGTGGGATTAATAACAGTTAAAGATATTGAAAAAGCTCGTAAATTTCCAAATGCATGTAAAGATAATAAAGGTCGTTTAAGAGTTGCTGCAGCAGTTGATATTGGAGAAAAAGGTTTAGAAAGATCAGAAGCATTAATCGATTCTGGCACTGATGTATTAATCGTTGATACTGCTCACGGTCACTCAAAAAATGTTATTCAATCGGTAAACAGAATAAAAAAAAAATCAAATTATATACAACTTATAGCAGGTAATGTTGCGACAGAAGAAGGAGCAAAAGCATTAATTGATGCAGGCGCAGATGCAATCAAAGTTGGTATTGGACCCGGATCAATTTGTACTACAAGAATGGTTGCTGGTGTAGGTGTTCCTCAGTTAACCGCCATTCTTAATGTATTTAAAATAACCAAAAAAAGAGATGTTCCTATTATAGCAGATGGGGGAATTAAATATTCAGGGGATATAGCAAAAGCAATAGCAGCTGGAGCAGACACTGTTATGATCGGATCATTGTTAGCCGGGACTGATGAAGCACCTGGAGAAGTATATTTATATCGTGGAAGATCTTATAAAGCTTATAGAGGTATGGGATCAATTTCTGCAATGCTAAAAGGTTCTGCTGAAAGGTATTTTCAAGATACTAATGAAATCCAAAAATTAATACCAGAAGGAGTTGAGGGACAAGTTCCTTATAAAGGACCGGCAAATGTTATATTGGAACAATTAATTGGAGGTCTTCGTTCATCTATGGGGTATACCGGAAATGACAATATTAAAAAAATGCAATCTAATTGTGAATTTATTAAAATTACCAGTTCTGGGTTAAAAGAAAGCCATGTTCATGATGTAAATATAACAAAAGAAAGTCCAAATTATAAACCAGAAGGAACAAATTAATTTTTTTTTTAATGGATAGAGTTTTAATACTTGATTTTGGATCGCAAGTCACTCAATTAATAGCTAGGAGGATAAGAAATCAAGGAGTATATTGCGAAATTTATCCTTACAATACCTCAAGAAAAAAAATAGAGCTTTTTTCTCCAAAAGCTTTAGTATTATCAGGCGGACCCGCTTCTACTACTTCAAAAAAGCCCTTAGAACCTGATAGTTCAATATTTAATTTAAAAATTCCAATATTGGGAATTTGTTACGGGCATCAAATACTTTGCAAAAATTTGGGAGGCAGGGTTATTTCTTCTAAGAAACGTGAGTTTGGAAAAGCATTTATAAAAATTAAAAGAAAGTCAAAAATTTTTGAAGGAATATACAAAAAAAATAACCAGTATCAAGTATGGATGAGCTATGGCGACAAAGTAAATAAATTACCAAAGTTATTTAAAGTTATTGCATCTACATCTAATGCTAAGTTTGCAGCAATTGTAAATGAAGATAAGAAAATATATGGATTACAATTTCATCCTGAGGTTATTCATACATTAGATGGTGATAAAATTCTTGAAAATTTTGTAAAAAAAGTTGCTCTATGTAAGTCGAATTGGAAAATATCTAATTTTATAGAAAATTCATATAAAAAAATAAAAGATATAGTTAAAAACGAAAATGTAATTTGTGCTTTGTCCGGTGGAGTTGATTCATCTGTTACTGCAGCATTACTGCATAAAAGCATTGGTAAACAATTAAAATGTATCTTTGTTGATACTGGATTATTAAGAAAAGGAGAAGGAGATGAAATAGAAAAAATTTTTAAAAAAAAACTAGGAAATAATTTTAAAAGAATTAATGTTGGCGATTTATTTCTTAATAAATTAAAAAATGTAATTGACCCAGAGAAGAAAAGAAAAATAATTGGAAAATTATTTATAGATATTTTTACTAAAGAGTCAAAAAAATATAAATCTATAAAATATTTAGCACAAGGAACTTTATATCCTGATGTAATAGAATCTATATCTGTGAGAGGCGCCCCTTCTGCAAAAATTAAATCACACCATAATGTAGGTGGACTACCAAAAAAATTAAATTTTAAATTAATAGAACCTTTAAAAGAACTTTTTAAAGATGAAGTAAGGATTCTTGGAAAAAAATTAAATGTACCAGATTCTATTTTAAAAAGACATCCCTTTCCAGGACCAGGATTAGCTGTAAGGATACCTGGAAATATAACTAAAGAAAAAATTAAAATTTTGCAGGATGTGGATCAAATCTTTATTGAACAATTAAAAGAAAAGAAACTATATGACAAAATTTGGCAGGCTTTTGCTATTTTGCTTCCAGTTAAAACGATTGGAGTCATGGGCGATCAAAAGTCATATGAATATACTTGTGCTTTAAGAGCTGTCACGTCAGTTGATGGTATGACTGCTGAACCATATTATTTTAATTCAGAGGATTTGGCACAAATAACTACTAAAATTGTAAATGAAGTAAAAGGAGTTAATAGGGTTGTATATGATTATACAAGTAAACCACCAGGAACAATAGAATGGGAATAAAAAGTATTATTAAATTACTTTTAAGATTCTTTTACTTTCAACTTTTTTTAGTACATCCAAAACATCTTTAATATATTTTGATTTTTTTAATTCTTGCTTTCTTGAATAGATAGAAAAAATTTTTTTTTTATTTTTAACAATTGAAAATTCAGGAAATGCATATGAGTGTTTATAAATCGAGAATTCAGCATAGTTTTTTTCAAAATTTATAGAATAATCTTTCCAAACACCATTTGATACTTTTTGGCTATATATTTGTATAATTGAATTTAAATCGTTTTTAGAAAAGGTAATTTTTTCTTTTTCTTTAATATATTTCGAAAAATAATAAATTTTTGTCATATATTTATTAATTATTTTTTTTTATTAT
>PTKQ01000063.1 GCA_002937815.1 Alphaproteobacteria bacterium MarineAlpha6_Bin2
AGAAAAATAAAACTAAAATTATAATTTTCTTATTTTATATAAGACAATTAAAATAGTTATAAGTAAAAAAATAGGCGTCCCGATATAAGCCGCATATAAAAAAGTTTCGATCTTATTAAAAAAAGTAATTGGTATAATTAAATATAAAAGATCCTCTGGTTCGAAACCTAAAAAATTTTTTTGTTTAATTGCATCTCCTCCTTTAGTTTTTTCCAAATAAAACCTTAAGCTCATAATTAAAAAAATACATAACCCAGCAACAACTCCATAATAGTATCCATTGCCTGCATTTTTTTGACACCAAACTCCAAGACCGATGAATAAAGCTATATAGGTTATACATACACCTAGGTGATCTAAATAATGTCCTAATATAGAAGTCTTGTTTAGTTTTCTTGCTACTTCACCATCAACATGGTCAAAACAAGCCCCAAAAAAAAATACTATAGATCCGACCTTTGCATAATATTGATTACCTTGAGAATAAAAAAAAAATGTAAATAATCCTAAAATAATTCCTAATAAGGTTACTAGATTTGGATGAATATTAAAAAAAATAAAAGGTTTTGCTAAAACTTTGGCAATTTTTTGATCCCAGGGTTCTGAGAATTGTAAAAAATTCAAAACTTTATTCATCTATTTCTAACAATATTTTATTTTTTGCTTTTTCTAAATCTTTAGGAAAATCTATTTCTATCCAAGGCAAGTTTGTTATATCTTCGTAACCAAAATTATTTAAATCTGTATTTTTTATAATTAATCTAATTGCTTCTTCATACGCTGCATTTGAATTTGATTTCATAACTTCTTTTGCTTTAATTAATAATTCTTTAGAAATTTCATAAGAAAATTTAAAAAAACCTACTGACTCTCCATAAAAATCAAAATCTTTTTTTATTTTTTTTCCAAAATCATAAATATGATCTTTTTTTATACAAATTTTTACAGGCTCTTCCCCTTTTTCAATGTTTCTATCTAATAGAAAACAATTCTTTTTATTACTATTAACTAATTTTTTAAATATTTGTTCATGATATAAAACATCACCATCCATTAAAATCATTTCCTCTTTAATATCAAAAAATTCATAAGCTGACACAAGTGATATGGCGCTTCCTTTTCTAAATTCTCTATTTCTAAAAATTCTTATTCTATTTTCTTTATCAATTCTTTTTATTAAATCTTCTATTTTTTTATTCTGGAATCCTACAACTAATCCAATTTTATGAATATTTGCATTAACTAAATTTGTGTAATGTCTTTCCAAAAGAGTTTTTTTACCAATTTGTAACAAAATTTTAGGTGTATCTGTTTTAAGTCTTTTTCCAATACCTGCTGCTAAAATTAGTGCTTTCATTTTTTTTTCACTTTAAATTAGAACATTAAATTATATCTATTGTGTTGTATTTGCGATAATTTATTTTTGTCATATAATTGTTACAAATGAAATTAATACAACCAAAAAAGTTTAAGGAAAATCAATTAACAAAATTCCAAAAATTAAAAAAGGAATTAAATAGTAAAGAATTGTCTTTTTTAATGGAAGCACATAATGGTTTGACAGCAAAAATAGCTGAATCTGCAGGTTTTAAGGGTATTTGGGCATCTGGATTATCTATATCAACAGCTTTGGGAGTTAGAGATAACAATGAAGCATCTTGGACTCAAATACTAGATATCTTAGAATTTATGTCTGATGCAACAAATATTCCAATTCTTGTAGATGGAGATACTGGTTATGGAAATTTTAATAATTTTAGAAGGTTAGTTTCAAAATTGTGTCAAAGAGATATTGCTGGTGTTTGCATTGAAGACAAACAGTATCCAAAAACAAATTCATTTATAAAAAAATATCAAAAGCTCGCTGATATAGATGAATTCTGCGGTAAAATTAAAGCAGGTAAAGATACACAAAAAAATGATGATTTCTCAATCGTTGCAAGAATAGAAGCTTTAATTGCAGGCTGGGGTATAGGCGAAGCAATTAAAAGAGCAGAAGCTTATTATAAAGCTGGTGCGGATGCGGTCTTAATCCACTCAAGCAAAAATAATGCAAATGAAATAGTAAAATTTAATAAAGAATGGAATAATAGATGCCCTGTTGTAATAATCCCAACAACATATTATAAAACCCCAACAAATATTTATAAAAAAGCTGGCATTTCAATAGTGATATGGGCAAATCATTCATTAAGAGCAGCAATTAAGGCAATACAAGATGTAACAGCTCATCTTTATAAAAAAGAAAACTTAAGAGGTTTTGAAAATCAAATTTCAGATATTGATGAAGTTTTTAAAATAGCAGGTAATGAAGAATTATATCAAGCAGAAAAAAAATATTTATCAGAAAAAAGAAATTATAATGCAGTCGTAATAGCAGCATCTAAAGGAGAACAATTACAACATTTAACAAAAAATAAACCTAAATGCATGCTAGATATTCACGGCAAACCTCTTTTAGAAAGATTAACATCAACATTAAAAAAAGATAATATTGGAAAAATTACTGTAGTTTCTGGATATAAGACTAAAACAATAGAAAGTGAATTAAATTTGTCTAATGTAAATATTATTGTAAATAAAGAATATAATAAAAATAATGAATTATATTCTCTTTATAAAGCAGCATCAGAAATTAAGGAAAATTGTATCATTTGCTACGGTGATATAATTTTTAGAAAATATATTTTAGATGCGTTATTATCTTTTGAAAATGATATTGTAATTGTTGTAGACGCTTTATTTAAAAAGAAAAAAAAAGATTACGAAAAAGATTTAGTTATCTGTGATAGACCTTTTACAGGTAATTATCTATTAGAAAAAAAACCAGCCAGCTTAAAATGCATCTGTCTTGATGAAAAAAAATGTAAAGTTGATGGCCAATGGATTGGTTTAATAAAAACAAATATCAAAGGATCAAAAATAATTAAAGATGAACTAAAAATATTAAGTAAACAAAAAAAATTCAACTCTTTAACGATACCTGACTTATTTAATAGTTTGATTAAAAAAAAGAAAAAAATTTTTGTATTATATATAGCTGGCCAATGGTTAAATGTTAATGATGTTTTTGATCTTGCTGAAGCTAGAAAAGTAACTTGGGCAAAAAGTATTTAATTAACTTTTTTTAATAAATCTTTTGACATTATAAAGAAAATAAATAACGGATCCAATTGTTGAAATAAAAAAGAATATATTAATTAAGCCAAACCAGGCAAATGGGCCGATTAAATAAATTCCATCCTCTAAATCAACATCCTTCGTTGAAGGATAATCATAAAATTCTTTTTCAAAACGAGCCTTATACAAAAAATGTAAAAGTGTGTTAAACAGGCATGCAAAAATTGCAGAAAGAGTTAAAAAATTTTCAACCGAATACCCGCCAATATAACCAAATATTTTATCTGGAATACCAGCTGATATACCCAAAAACATAAGGATATAACTTACTGTTCCTACAAAATAATCTAAATAATGGCCTAATTTGGTGCTTTCTCCTTTTGCTATAGCTAATTTGCCATCTAAATGATCACAAAAACGTGCCAAAATAAAAAGTATTGACGCAATAACAGAGAATGGATACCAACCAAAACTAAAAAATACAGCAGCAAAAGCAGCAAAGAGCAAACCAATAGTAGATATTTGATTAGGGGTAATATTTGTGTGTGATATGCGTTTAACAACCTTTGATGCTATTTTTTCATCTATCTTTCTTCTATATTTTAAATACATTTAAATATTAAAAAAAAAATTAAACTATACTTGCAAAAACATTATA